>JACDBM010000162.1 GCA_013694945.1 Chthoniobacterales bacterium | reverse complement strand
TCGCGAAGGTGAAGGACGGCTTCGTCCCGCGCCTTCGCGAAGAGATCTTCACGAAGTTTAAAAAATTGCACACCGAGACCTGTCCATTCGTTAACCTGCCGGAAAAGAAAGGCGCACGCCGGGGCGAGGCGCTCACGGCCGAGAAGATGAAGGAATGCCGGTGGCTGGAGCCGAAGCTCGTCTGCCAGGTCTCATTTGTGGAGTGGACCGACGCCGGCAATCTGCGGCATGCGACTTTCGTTGCGCTGCGCGACGATCGTGACGCCGTGGACGTCGTGCGCGAAACGGACGCATGAGCGCATCGTCTGCATCTCGGCTCATGGGCCGGTGCGAATAGAAGAAGATGGATAACAACTCCCCAGTAGGTCTCGAGGCCACGTCCGGCATGGCTGGCGTGATGCAGCGGAATATCCGCGCCGTGCTCGAACGCCGCCGCACCGAAGACAAGGAAAAACCGCTCCAGCAAAGGATTGCCGACGCCGTGACGCGGTTCACCGGGAGTCTGAAATTTGTTTATATTCATCTCGCGCTGTTTGGAGTCTGGATCGTCGCGAACTTGCCGGGCGTTCCCTTTCCGAAGTTCGACCCGACATATGTCGTCCTGGCCATGTTCGCTTCTGTCGAAGCCATCTTTCTATCGACCGTTCGTCCTCATCTCGCAAAACCGTATGGCCGAGCAGGCGGATAAACGCGCGGATCTCGACTTGCAGGTCAGCCTTCTCAAGGAACACGAAGTCACCCGCCTGATCACACTCGTGAAGGAGATCGCGGAGAAGCTCGATGTCGACGGTTCGCGCCACCCAGAGCTACCGGGTTTGCAAAAGGACGTGGCGCCCGAGCGGGTGCTGGATGCGCTGGAAGAGAACCAGCGCCGCATCAGCAACGGCGGATAGCTACTGCGGACGATCGCTCGGCAACTCCAGCGGCGATCCGGTCGAAGGCGAATTCAAGAGCCGCACGATCGCGTAGTCGTCGCCGAACTCGAGCAGGCTCAAGGACGCGGGATCAATCTCGATGCGGAAGAACAGATCGAGATGCATGCCGAGGAAGTGCGCCATGACAGAACGGATGACGTCGCCGTGCGTAATGATAACGGCAAAGCGATGTTGGCCGCGCAGTGCGTTCAGCTTGCGCAAGGCCCGCGCTTGCACTTCGAGCATTAATTCGCCGCCAGGCGCCGCGGTGCTGCTTCGGAATGCATTGAAGCGCCGCCAAAGCGGCTCGCTTGCCAGGTCGGTAAACGCACGATCCTCCCAGGGGCCGACCGCGACCTCCGTAAATTCGTCTGCAACTTTAAGCGGCAAATCGAAACGCCGGCAGATTGGTTCCGCTGTTTCGCGCACGCGTTCCAGTGGTCCGCTGTAGATTGCGTCGACCGGCAGTAACGAAATTTTCTTCCCCAGTTGCTCCGCCTGTTGCTGACCCAATTCGTTCAGGTGGACGCCGGACAGCCGCCCCGCGATGGCACGCCCAAGGTAATCATGAGCGCCATGGCGGACGAAGAGGAAATTGGTCATGGTTGTTGTAGCAGGGGGTGTTGACCCCAGCAGGCGTGCGTCTGGCCAACGTTTGCACCTGCCGGGGTCAACGCCCGCGGCTGCAACTCGCCGTGTCGCTCGCGTAGCGCCGTGTCATCCGCGCGCAGAATTCAGCAAACTCCTCGTTCACGAGCGGCGGGCTGGTGTGATGATGCGCAATCCCGCGATGCTCCGGCGTGAAGCAGTATGTAATCGTAACCTCGAACTCCTCGAGCGCGGCCATTTGCCGATCGAACCACGCCTCCGCATTTGGACGGAAGCTGTCCGCCCAGCTTAAGCCGGTGCGCAGGTATTTCACCCCGAGCTTCCGCAACCAATCCACCGCTTGTTCGAGGCGATGATCTTCGAAATGAAACCATTGGCAGATGCCAAGCTCAGGCGTGAACTCACTGAAATGCTGCAACGCGCGTTTTGGCGTGCCGTCCTCGCGCAAGAGCCCCATGTGAAAGTGGCGATAATAAGAAGAGCCTTCCCCTTCGCGATGGCGCGTCGTCGCCGGCCACCCGGCCGGCAGATCGTAAAGCGAATACCAGTGAATGCGCGGGGCGCGCTCGATCAGCAGTTCCGCCGTGCGACGTAATCCGAACTCCTGCACTTCTTCCGCTCCAAAGGTCGATATGCCGACTTCCGAAACCCAAACCGGCAGATCGGTGACGCTCTGGATTTCCCGAAGCCGAGCCGGCCATTCGTCGATCATCCAGTTGTTCCAATCCAGCGGAAAACCGTGGACCGCGACCGCGTCCAGCATTTGCAGGACACCAAACTCCTCCATCCGCCTGATCCATCCGGCATCGATCGGCGACATGCCTCCAAGGACGCGCAGGACGGAGGCGTTCTCCGCGGCGATGGCCTGCGCCGCAAGTTTCGCCATCTCGGCAAAACGTCGCCACTCTGGATCAAGCTCGATGTCCCAGTGGGATTTGTTGTTCGGCTCGTTCCAGAGCATGACGGCTTCGACCATATGCTCTTCTTAGACTGCGGGTGCGCGCCGGGATTCCCTTGCCTGTCGCGCCGCGCGGGTCAGGTCGCTCTCCGGCGTCTGCTCTTTTATCCGGCATACGAACACTTCGTCTTCCGGATGCGCGACGATGTCGAATCCGGCGCTGCGCAGCATCGCCTCCGTACAGGCGCGGTTTGGAATCCACCAGTTCGTCGGGTCGCCCGCATATTTGTGCTCCAGAAAATACATCGCGGGAAACTCTGGTCGGGTAAACATCTCCGTCTGCCAGAAATCGTAATCCTCCTCCACTGGCATCACGTCATTGCTCCCGCGCTGCATCGATTGGAAAAGGAGGAGATCGTCCGCGACATGCTCGTGAATGAGGTCGAGCGCGAGGAGCGGATGCCGCAAGTGGTAAAGCACGCCCATGAAAATCACGACATCGAATCTCTCGCCGAGACTCGCGACTTCATAAACGGAAAGCCGGCGGAACTCAATCTCGACACCACGCACTTCGGCGGCAAAGCGCGCCTGCGCCAGATAGCGTTCATCGAAGTCAATGCCGAGGACGCGATCCGCGCCACGACGTTTCATTTCGAGCGAGTAGAAGCCGGCATTGCAGCCGATATCGAGCACGCTTTTGCCGCGGAGATCGTCCGGTAGGGCATGGGCGAAACGGGTGAACTTGACCGCGGGATAATCCCCGAGGAAGTGATGTGGCGCGGTCTGCACCCCATCCAGACTGAGGTTTTGAAACCACTCGCCGAGCGCGTGAATGCGCTCCTGCGTTTGGGCGGAACTTTGCCGCTCCGCGGTCTGCATCTTCACGCGAAAGCTTCTTCCGTACGCGCCGCGGCCGGTTGCCGATCACGCATTTGATTCAAGAGGTGGATCGCTTCGCGGTAGCCGTGCAGCGTTCCCACATCGACGTAAGACTCACCGGCGCGAATGCCTGATGCACTGCCGCCCTGTGCGATCCAGGCGTTCACGAGCGTTCCGAAGTATTCATCCCGCTCTTCACGAGCGAGCCAGAGTCGGTGCAGGTCGTAGAAAACGACGGCGGGCATCTTGAACGCGCCCCAAATCCAGTTCGATCGCGCGTCACTTTGCTTCACCTGAATTTCGCTTACGCGGCCGTTCTCGTCCGTCACCACGGCGTCAAAGAATTGCGGCTGCTCCACAGGAAATAAGAGAAAGGAAAGCTCATGATCCGGCAGCACAGAGAATCCGTTCTCTGGAAACCAGATTGTGTCGGGCAAGCCGACGGCGACCGTCTCTTCTGGAGCCACGACCGGCGCCGCGTGGAAGATTGCATCGCAGAGGCCGGCGGGTTCCGGCTGCACGACGAAGATGAAGCTGGCGGAGTTCACTTTTCCTCCGCCGTAGTATTCGAGGATATCTGATTTCCCGGCGGAGATGACGAAGCAGATCTTGTCCGCGCCCGCGATCGTCATCCGCTCGACGAGGTATTCACTCACCGCGCGAGGCCGTTCGATGTTGCCATCAAGCCTGCCGCCGACGGGCAGCAGCTCCTTCGAAAACGCCAGTGGCTGAATCCGAGTGCCTGCGCCAGCGGCTGGAATAATGCCGAGCATCTCAGGCGTTCAGCGCTTCAGGCTCACGCGCGCTAACGAGAAGATCTTCGAGTTGTTGGGCGCGGCGTGACGAGGAGTGATCTGCCAGCGTGCGCTCCTGCGCGGCACGCGCGAGCCTCGATAGTTCCGCGTCACTAAGCGCCAACGCCTGGAGCGCGTCTTCGGTATTCTCGGCCACGAGAATCTCTGTGTCGGGGGTGAAGAACTCATCAAGCCCTTCCCATCGATCGCTCACGATTGGAGTTCCGCAGGCCGAGGCTTCGAAGAGCCGGCCCGAAGGACACCAGCCCACGGCACGCATCGTCTCGCGAGTGATGTTTAACGTCAGGCGGGAGGAAGAGAAAAAAGACGGGTGCTCGGCCGGCGGAAGGTGCCGGACGAAGAAGATGTTCGGTGACCAGGGAAAACGATCCGGGTATTGCGCGCCACCGATGACGAATCGTTGAGAAGGCAACTGCCGTGCAGGCTCAATAAAGAGCCGCTCCAGCGCGGCCTGCCGATCGGCGGCGTGCGTGCCCAGATACGAGAAGTGTGCCCGGTAGTAGTTGTTAGGCGCGACCCGTTGATAAAGATTTCCATCCACGCTTCCGTAGAGTGGGGCCACTTTCCGCGCGCCCATCTCTTCCCTGAGCGCGGTCAGGGCGCCGCCACCCGTAAAGCTCAGGACCAAGTCGTATTCGCCCAGGCCGCGCTGATCGACGTAGCTCAGCGGCTGACCAGCGCGGAAGTTCGAGAGCGTAACCGGCGTATCCATATCGTAGAAGACACGGAGCGACGCCGAATCCCAGATCAGCTCCGCGGCCGCGATCCCATCCGGACAATAGGACGTGACTATCGCTACATCGGCGTCCCCGATCTCGCGTCTGGCCCGCGGGAGCGCTTCTGCCCAGCTGCCGTAGAGGACGAGGTGGCCGCCGGGGAGCTCGGTTAGATCGCGATGCGCGGCATAGTAGTGAACGTCGCGCTCAAAAAATGTGATCTCGTGCCCGCGATCATGCAGTTGTCGAAAGAGAGCACGCAAGAGCGTGGCGTGCCCATTGCCCCACGATGAACTGATCGTTAGGCCGAAAAAGACGAGCTTCATACACGCAGCGGTGCGCCA
>JACDBM010000161.1 GCA_013694945.1 Chthoniobacterales bacterium | reverse complement strand
TCAGTGGGCCGTGATGATTACAAGCGCTGTTGCGCTCTGCACGATTGCACTGAGCGATCTAAACCGACACAGAGATGCGGAGTCGTTGCTTCTTTCGCTCAGTGTCGCGGGAACTTTCACTTTCTGGCTGCTCAATTGGTCGATCAATGGTCGTTCCTTGCTCCCAGCGACACCTGCAGTTGCGATTCTGCTCTTTCGCAGGCTCGAATCGGTCGAGCGTGGTCCGCCTTTCGCGTGTGTCGCTGCCAGTCTAGCTGTAGCCGCTGCGCTTTCGCTCGCCCAGATTGTGGGACTTAGCGGGTTCGATTCCAGATATTCACTGCTAAGCCACGACGACCTAATGGTTCTGCCGTTGAACAACACAAACTTGACGCCGCTACGCCGTGGTCAGCTCGAGTTCGACACCGCTTTCGAAATGAGTCCGAAGCGATGGCTCGGAACGATGGACAACGCAGTAGGCGCGGCGTTTTACTCCGATCTATGGGGCCCGCTGCCGTTCGTCTTTGGCCCTCTTCCTCCGGAGAGGTATGAGATCTATCGGATCAGATAGTTCCACTGTCCGAAAGAGCCTCTGGCGCGCGCCTGCGCTATAACGAGATTCTCTAGGTTGCTTCAAGTGATGTATAAATTGAAACCGGAGTCTACGGGGCTCGAACCCGCAACCTCCGCCGTGACAGGGCGGCGCTCTAACCAATTGAGCTAAGACTCCCAGCGAAAAGCGTAGCAGGGTAGGTCGGTGGCCTGAGCGCTTCAACCAAAAATACGGAAGCACGGCCGCGGCGGACGGGCGCTCAGATCGGGTCGGTAAGGCGAGCGCTAGGTTTCGAAGACCCAACGGCCGCCGACCATTGTCTTCTCCACCGGGATCGTTGTTAGCGTCGCGGGATCTTCACGCAAAGGATCGCGTCCCAGCACCACCAGGTCAGCAAGCTTTCCGCGTTGGATCGAGCCTTTGAGGTGATCCTCAAAGGATGCATAGGCACCGTTTAAGGTTCCAACGCGCAGCGCTTCTTCCGCCGTGATTCGCTGTCGCGCTCCCCAGACGTTGCCATGGAGATCGGTGCGCGTGACGGCGGATTGCAGCATCATCATGGGCTCGAACGGCCCGGGCGGATAATCCGAGCCCGGCGCGACGTGCACCCCGGCATCGAGAAAGCTGCGAAGTGCGAACATGTGATTCAATCGCTCCGCGCCATACTCGCGCATTTTCTCGCCGTGGTAGTAAACGTAGGCCGCGAAAGGTGTCGGGATCGCGCCGAGCGCGCGGATGCGCTCGACCAGCGCATCGTTGACGACGGTGCAATGCTCGAGGCGGAAGCGCGGGTCACGGCGCGGGTGTTCGCGTTGCAGTCGTTCGTAGAGGCGCAGCACGGCGTCGATCGCGACGTCGCCATTCGCATGGATGCCGATCTGCCAGTCTGCCTCGTGCGCTTTATGCGCATAATCGTACATTTGTTCCTCACTCATGACCTGAATGCCGAAGTCCTGCGGGCGTCCGACGTAAGGCTCTGAAAGGCGAGCCGTGCGCTCGGAAATCGAACCGTCGCACGTCATCTTCATCGCGCCCACGCGGACCCATTCATCGCCGAAGCCGGTGCGGAGGCCGGCTGCGATCATGCGATCGATTTCGCTGTAACCGATGAGGCAATAGACGCGGACAGACAATTCACCCGCGGCCCGCGCATCCTGATAGGCGCGGAGATCATCATGCGATCCGTAGGCGTCGTGCACGGAGGTGATGCCGGCGCGCGAGAGCCTTTGCGAAATGAGCTTCACGCCCTCGCGGTAATCCGCGCGGCTGTAGTTCTCCGGGATGATCTTATCGAACGCGTCGGTCGCTCGTTCGCTGATGCGTCCATTGTGTTTTCCGCTCGTCGAGTCGCGATCGAATCTGCCGCCGGCCGGATCAGGAGTCTCCTCTACGATTTCCGCGATGCGGAAAGCAAGCGAGTTCGCGTAGGCGGTGTGGCCGCCGCGATGGGAGATGTAGACCGGATGCTCTGGCGCGGCCTCATCGAGATCAGCGCGGGTGAGTGGACGTCCTTCGCTCGTCTTAGTGTCGTCGTATTTGAAGCCCAGCACCCACTGGCCGGCAGGAGTTATGGCGGCACGTTCGCGGATCGCAGCCTGAATCGCTCTGATGGAACGCAGATCGCAATCGACCTGCCGCAGGTGCATGCGACCGGCCACGGCCGGATGCGAATGCGCATCAATGAACCCGGGAACAACGGTCCGGCCCGCCAGATCGATCTTCTTCGTGCGGGCAGTCGCGAGTCCGCGCACCTTCTCGTTGCTGCCCACCGCGAGAAAACGTCCGTCGGCAATCGCCATGGCTTGGGCGCGTGGACGACGCTCGTCGATCGTTAAGACATTTGCATTGTAGAGAATCATCTCCGGGTCGGTCCGATCGAGCGCAATGGACGGCGCTACGGTAAAGGCGCCAAGCCGTGCCAGAAACGTGCGGCGCGACTGCCGGGTTAAGACGGAGGGTTGCGGGAGAGACGACGGGTCCAGAAGCGGCAGTGTTCCACTTTTGCGCGGCGAGTTGCAATCATAGGTTGCGTTACTCTCGATTGAGGCTGGGGTTTGCGCGGCTTCACCCGCGAATCTAGGTTTGGTTGGGAAGGGGCTTTTCAACACGGGGCGATGGACGAAGCACACAACGAGCTGGAGAAATTTGGCGGCGTGGCTGGAATGGAAGGACTGAACGTTCTGCAAGCCTTCGACCGCATCATTGCCTCCCTCCCGCCGCACAATCCGTTACGGCGAGATCTGGCCGCGTTGCGCGCGGGAATTGCGGATCACGAGGAGATGATTCGCGACGCGCGGCAGATGATCGAGAAGCTCGAGGAGGTGATCAAGAAAGTAACATCCCCGGCTAATCGAATCGGAACTTATCTCGGCAGCCCGGCGCGAGAGACCGCCCATATTGTGGTCGGCGGATCCGATTATTACTGCAATGTCGATCCCCGCATTCGCCTGGGGAATCTTAAAAAGGGGACGCGCGTGCTGGTAAATGAAGCGTATGTGATTGTGGGCGATCTTGGCTTCGAAACGGCCGGGCCGGTGACGAAAATCACCGAAGTGCTCGGCTCGGATCGACTCCGAGTCGGGGGTGAGCATGGCCTGCAATCAACCATTCTCCAGCGGTCGGCGGACCTCTTGAAATCGTCGCTCAAATCGGGCGATGAAGTCCGCGTTGATTCAAGCTACCGGATGGCTCTGGAAGCACTGCCGCATCCGGAGCCGCGTGAGCATTATCTCGACGAGGTCCCGGAGCTTCCATGGGAAAAAGTGGGCGGCCAGGATGAGGCACTCCAGGCGATCAAGGACGCGATCGAGCTCCCCCTGCTCCACGGTGAGCTTTTCAATAAATTTCAACACGCCACCCCAAAGGGTTTCCTGCTGTATGGCCCGCCTGGATGTGGCAAGACGCTGATCGGGAAGGCAACGGCTTACAACCTGACGAAACAACTGCGCGAGAAAACCGGCAACGAGATGAAGGAATACTTCATGCACGTGAAGGGGCCAGAAATCCTGAACATGTGGGTGGGAGAATCCGAGCGGATCGTGCGCGATATTTTCGCGACGGCGCGCGAGAAACGGCGCGAAGGTTTTCTGCCTTTCCTCTTCATCGACGAGGCGGAGAGCATTCTTGGGACGCGGCGTGCTTCGCGTCATTCCAATATTCTTTCCACGCTTGTGCCGATGTTCTGCTCGGAGATGGACGGCATCGAGTCGCTGGATGATGTCGTCGTCATTCTGGCCTCGAACCGCGCGGACCTGATCGACCCAGCGATTCTGCGGCCGGGCCGAATCGACCGCAAGATCAAGGTCCAAAGACCCAATCGGCCCGGGGCGCGTGAGATTTATCGCATCTATCTGATCGACGATCTTCCCTACGACGTCTCCGTGAGCCAAGCCTCCGAGAATGTGTCCGCTGCAATCGACCGGCTGATTGAACGTCTGCTCGATGTGCAGTTCGCTCGCCGCGAAGAAAACAAGTTCCTGGAGATCACGCTTCGCAGTGGCCGCAAGGAAATCATCTACCGCAGCGATCTACTCAGCGGCGCCATCATCGCCTCGGTGGTCGAGCGTGCAAAAGGCATGGCGATCAAACGCGCGATCGCTCTGGAATCTGGAGCGGCAGTGCCAAATGCTGAGCGCGTCCCCGATGGTGTCAGTGAGAATGATCTCCAAGTTGCCTTCAACGCCGAGTTCTCGGAAAACAACATTTTCCCACCGACGGATGTCGCGGAAGACTGGTTTAAGCTCATCGACTTCGATCCCGAAAACGTGGTCAAGATCGCGCCGGCGCGGGCGGTCGCGGCGGGCCGCGAAGGCTGGCGGAGTTCAAGCGTGATTTGAGGCCGCTACCTTGCAGAAGAAGCGGTTCGCTTCTCTGAACCAAATGAACCGCGTCTTCGGGCTTGAGACGGAATACGGGATCACAATCGACGGCGCGGAGTCGCTCGATGTGGTCGCGGAATCGATCGCGCTAGTGCGTTCCTACACCGAGCATGGTGCGCTCATGAAGTGGGACTACGCGCTCGAGGATCCGCATAACGACGCGCGCGGATTTCGCGCGGCGGAATTGCTCCAGGATTCGGACGAGTCGACCTACTACGAGATCGACAAGCAGCGCTCGCTCAGCTTCGAAGAGATCAAAAGCGATCTGGTCCTTTCCAATGGTGCGCGCTTTTATAATGACCACGCGCACCCCGAATACTCGACGCCGGAATGCACGACGCTCCGAGAGCTCGTCGCGCACGAGAAAGCGGGCGAGCGCATCCTGGCGGAGTGCGCGCGTCGCCGCACGCAGCAGCTGGGGGCGGGAGAAGTAGTCCGGCTTTTCAAGAACAACACCGACTTTGTCGGTCACAGCTACGGTTGCCACGACAATTACCTGATGCGGCGCGATGTGCCGTGGAATCAGATTGTCGCGGGCGTGCTGCCTTTTTTGATTACACGCCAGATTTTTGCGGGAGCGGGGAAGCTCGGGATTGAAAGCGAAAGCGCTACTGGCCAGCCGGGTGTTTTCCAAATCTCACAGCGCGCAGATTTCTTCAGTATGCTTGTCAGCATCGACACGATGAACAAACGTCCGCTGGTCAACACCCGCGATGAGCCGCATGCGGATGCCAGCCGTTATCGGCGTTTTCACGTCATCATCGGCGACTCGAACATGAGCGAGTGGGCGACGGCGTTGAAGGTCGGCACGACCGCGCTTGTGCTGGAATTGATCGAGCGAGGCGAAGCGCCGCAAATCGACATTGCGCAGCCGATCGATGCGACCAAGTCGATCAGCCGGGATCAGAATTACGATTGGATTCTGGAATTGCGGGACGGTCGGAAAATCTCCGCGATTGATGTGCAGCGGCTTCATCTGAAAGCAGCGCAGAAGCTCGAGCAGGCAGGGGAAAAAGAGACAGCGTGGCTTCTTCGCGAATGGGAGAACGTGCTCAACGATCTCGAGCGGGACGTTTCGCTGGCGCGCGATCGAGTGGATTGGGTGGCGAAGAAATTCCTCCTCGCGGCCTTGCAGGAGGAGGAAGGCCTCTCGTGGAGCGACCCCTGGCTGCAGGCGGTGGATCTCGAATACCACGACATCATTCCGGAGCAGGGTCTGTTCTATGAACTGCTGCGGCAAGGGGCCATGCGACGCGTCGTCAGTGAAGAGGAGATCAAGGCGGCAATCTTCTCGCCCCCGATAACAACGCGCGCCTACTTTCGTGGCCGGTGCGTGGCAAAGTTCAACAGCGCAATCAGCTCGCTGCAATGGGACGAGATTGTCTTCGCGAACGGGCAGCAGTCGCAGCGGGTGAGATTGCCGGAAATCACGGCAGATGAGCGTCTGGAAACGCTGAATCAATTAGTGCGCACGGAGAAGCCGCTCGCTCAGTTCCTTCAGGCTTTGCCGCATGCTTAGCGCAGGGTGACAGATGATTGAAATACGAACTCTCGGGACCTGCGCAGGAGTTCGACTTACAGGCAGCAAGCGAACGCAACCTTTCGCCGTAATGAATCGAGCTGTCGTTGTCACGACCACGCGATCAGCCGCATTTCGTGCGCTTGCGTGAGATGGGGATGTGTCGGCACCACGCGCACGCTGAAACCGTAGGTGCCGCTTTCGGCCGCAGGCACCGCGCCTTGGAAGAGGTAATCGCCATGACCGCCAGGTGTATCGCTGCGCTGCAACATCGTGACGTGGGGGTTGCGCACGCCGTCGTGGTTCGCTTCGCCGTGATAAACTTCCACGCTGACATGCTCCGGGTTAATGCTGCCCAGATGGACCCGCGCGGACATCTCGAGTGAGTCGCCGACGAGGATGTTCTGCCGATCCTGATTGCCGACCTGCACGTCGTCGATCCGCACCTGCGGCCAATCCTCGCGGGTGCGGGTCTTCCATTGGCTGAGCGCAGTGGCAGCGCGGCAGTTCTCCCGCGCGAGTTCTTCACCGGCCTGCTCGGCTGGGATGTAGAGGCGCTCCGCGTATTCTTTCACCATGCGATGTGTATTGAAGACGGGCGTCACGCTGCGGATCGACTCGCGCATCAGTTGCAACCAGGCCAGCGGGAGGTTGCCATCCGGCTTCGCGTAATAGAGAGGGATAATCTGGTTCTCGAGCAAATGATAAAGACTTCCCGCATCGACTTCGCTTTGGAAATCGACGGTCCCATCATCGATCTCAGCCCCAATCGCCCAACCGTTTTTGCCGTTATGACTTTCGCACCACCAGCCATCCAGCACGCTAAGGTTGAGCCCGCCATTAGGCGGCAACTTCATCCCGCTTGTGCCGCTCGCCTCGAGAGGACGCAGCGGATTATTCAGCCAAAGGTCGACCCCTTGGACGAGGCGGCGCGCAATGTAAGTATCGTAGTCTTCCACGAAGACGATGCGATTCTCGAAGCCGGCTTCGCGGCTGAAGTTGTAGACCTGCTGGATCAGGGCCTTCCCGCCTTCGTCGCGTGGGTGCGATTTGCCGGCGAAGATAAATTGCACCGGACGGGTGGTGTCGTTGAGCAGCCGCGCCAGGCGCGTTTTGTCGCTGAAGAGCAAGGCGCCGCGCTTGTAGGTCGCAAAACGGCGCGCAAATCCGATCGTCAAAATCTCCGGATCGAGGATGTGCTTGACGTTGCGTAGCGCTTCGGGCGATTCACCCACGCGTGTGCGCCGGACGCGAACGCGCTCGCGCACGAACTCGACCAGCCGCAGCTTCAACCTTTGGTGCGTCTCCCACAGGTGCGCGTCCGGTATATCCATTACGCCGCGCCAGAACTCCGGTTCCGTCAAGCGCTCCTCCCAATTGCCCAGATACTTTGTGTAGAGCGCGGAAAACTCCGGTGCCATCCAGGTCTTGGTATGGACGCCATTTGTGATGCTGGTGATCGGCACCTCGTGTTCAGGAACGCCCGCCCAAACCTCTTTCCAAAGCGATCGGCTGACCGTGCCATGTAGTTTGCTGACACCGTTCGCGTGGCGGCTGAGCCGGAGCGCGAGGATCGTCATGCTGAAGGGATCGTCGGGATTCAAACGCGTCTGCCCAAAGGAAAACAATTCGTCGAAGGGGATGTGCAATTGCGCCGCGAAGTCGGCGAAATAGCGGCGCATCATCTCTCGCGGAAACGCGTCGTTGCCGGCCGGCACGGGAGTATGGGTCGTAAAAACGTTCGTGGCCGCTACGACTTGGAGCCCGGCATAGAAGTCGAGGTTCTTCTCCGTCACCAACAGCCGGATGCGCTCCAGCGCAAGAAAGGCCGAATGCCCTTCGTTCATGTGGAAGACCTGCGCGTCGATCCCGAGCGCGGCGAGTGCTCGCACGCCGCCGATTCCCAGCACCATCTCCTGACGCATTCGCATCTCGAGATCGCCGCCGTAAAGCTCCGCGGTGATGAGGCGATCCTCGGGCGTGTTCTCCGCCACCTCCGTGTCGAGCAGATAGAGGTTGATCCGACCGACATGCAGTTCCCAGATCTTCGCGCAAACTTCGCGATCCAGAATCCGGACCGAAATAAGAACGCGCGCGTCGTTGCGCCGGACTTCGCGGATTGGGAGATGATGGAAGTTTTGATTTAGCCTGACGGCTTCCTGGATTCCATCCTTGTCGATCTGTTGTTTGAAGTAGCCGTGCCGGTAGAGCAAACCGATGGCCGTGAAATTCAGATCAAGATCGCTCGCCGATTTGCAATGATCGCCCGCGAGAATGCCGAGGCCGCCGGAGTAATTCGGGATAGACTCGTGAAATCCGAACTCCGCTGAGAAGTAGGCGACGGGCTTCTTCAGCGCGCTCCCTTTCCCTGTCTTGCCGTAGGTATCCTGCCGGACTAGGTAACTCCGAAACGCGTCATGCACTTCCTGTAACTCGCGCAGGAAATCGTCATCCTCCGAGACTTCCACCAACCGCGCCTGGCGGGAAAGCTGGAGCATGCGAACGGGGTTGTGATTCGTGCGATCCCACAGTTCCGGATCAAGATGACGGAAGAGGCGCCGGGCGGATGGCTCCCAGGTCCACCACAAGTTGAAAACCATTTCGCGCAACGGCTCGAGCGCGGCTGGCAGCCTGGGAATGACACTGTAGCTAAGGAACCTGGGCATGGCAGCGAGCGAGGGGATCAGGCAAAAGGCGGGATGATGGCAGGGAAAACTCTAGCAGCAAGCGTTCCGTCCTCCTCGTGCTCGTAAGTGAAGGGATCGAATATGAGCGCACGATGAAGGTGAGCACGAGTTAATCAATCCCGCGGCTATTCAGCTTTTGGCGCGAGCAGCAAGCCGATGACCCCGCCGGTGACGAGTCCACTAAGATGCGCCGCCATGCTGACTTGCGGCGTCCAGAAATCGAAGGCCGTTTGGATCAAAACAATGAGGCCAATACTGGCGAGGCGACGACGTGCCACCGGCAAATGTT
>JACDBM010000153.1 GCA_013694945.1 Chthoniobacterales bacterium | reverse complement strand
CCGGCGCGGGTGACACCGCCATCGCCCTCTTCACGCTCGCCCTCTGCAGTGGAGCGTCAGGCCACGAAGCCGCGGAGATAGCGAATCACGCCAGCGCCGTCGTTGTTGCGAAACTCGGCACCGCGACCGTTTCGCCTCAGGAGCTAATCGCAAGCTTCCATGACGACTTCGTCGCCTGACGGACTGTCTCCCGCGGTCTTTTTCGATCGCGACGGTACGATCATGCGTGACGTGGAATATTGTCGGGCTCCGACAGAGGTGGAGGTATTTCTCGATGCACCCGAGGCTTTGCGGCGATTAAAGGAGGCGGGATTCAAGCTCGTCATCGTTACGAATCAAAGCGGCATCGCTCGTGGCTACTTTAGCGAGCTGGATTACCGCGCGATTGAGCAAGAGGTGGAGCGGCAACTAGGGCCGGGACTGATTGATGTTACCTACTTCTGTCCCGATTTACCAGACAGCGGCTCGATGCGACGCAAACCTGAAACGGGAATGGTTCTCGAAGCGCAGCGGGATCATCAGATCGATTTGGGTCGTTCGTTTTTTGTTGGCGACAAGGCCATAGACGCCGAGTGCGGCCAGCGCGCAGGCATGCGCACCATCATCGTCGCGACCGGCCTGGAAGAACCAGTCCGACCGGCCGCAGACTGGAGCGCGAACAATCTCCTGGAAGCCGCCGAAATCATTCTGCGTCATGCCGTTTAAGTGCGCTGGCATCATCCCGGCCCGCTGGGGTTCCAGCCGTTTTCCAGGCAAGCCCCTGCATCCGATCGCGGGCCAGCCTTTGTTGCGGCATGTTTGGGAGCGGTGCACACGAGCGCAGAAGTTGGATGCGGTGATCGTCGCGACGGACGACATGCGCATCGCCGAAGCTGCGTTCGCCTGGGGAGCTGAAGTGGCGTTGACCTCCGTCAAACTTCGGAGCGGGACGGATCGCGTGGCGGCGGTCGTGGCGACGACGAGAGAGTTTAGTCACGTCATCAACATCCAGGGCGATGAACCGCTTTTGGATCCAAAGCTGATCGACCGGCTCGTTCGCGAACTGAGGAATGACTGCAGGTTGGAGATGATTACCGCCGCGAGTCCGTTTGAAAGCATCGCTGAGATCGAGTCGCCACATCAGGTGAAGGTGGTCGTGGATGCGAATGGAGCCGCGCTCTACTTCTCTCGGAGCCCAATCCCGTTTATCCGCGACGTTTCCGGATCTGTTCCTCGTTTGCGCCACCACGGCATCTATGGTTACACGCGCGAGTTGCTGCTCCGATTTGTCCACTGGAAACCCTCCCCTTTGGAGCGCGCCGAAGCGCTTGAGCAATTGCGCGCCCTGGAGAATGGAGTAAGAATCCGTGTGGTCGAGACTGGCGGCGGCTCTCCGGGAGTAGATACTCCCGCTGACGCGGAAACGGTCGAGCGACAGCTTGCTTCCGAGCTGCGAACAACCCGCTTCAGGAAACGGCCGCGGACGCAATGAAGTATATTTTCGTCACTGGAGGTGTAGTGAGCTCGTTAGGCAAAGGCCTGGCCGCCGCCGCCCTTGGCACTCTCCTGGAGCTGCGCGGGCTGCGCGTCGTTTTCCAGAAGTTCGATCCATATCTCAACGTCGATCCGGGAACAATGAACCCGTTCGAGCACGGTGAAGTGTATGTGCTGAACGATGGGGCCGAGACCGATCTCGATCTCGGTCATTACGAACGTTTCACAAATTGCGTTCTCTCGCGAAACAACAACCTGACTAGCGGCCAGGTCTACGAGAGTGTGATTGTGAAGGAACGGCGGGGCGATTACCTGGGCAAGACCGTGCAGGTAATTCCGCACGTCACGGACGAGATCAAACGTCGCATCCGCGAGGTTAGCGATGAGGGCAAGGCCGATGTCATCATCACGGAGATTGGCGGAACGACCGGGGACATCGAGGGCCTGCCCTTTCTCGAGGCCATTCGGCAATTCATCCTGGAAGCCGGTTCGCAGAACGTCGTCAACATGCACGTCACGCTTGTGCCTTACATCAAGGCGGCGGGTGAGCTGAAAACCAAGCCCACGCAGCAGAGTATCGCTAAATTGCGCGAGATCGGGATTCAACCGCAGGTTTTGATGTGCCGGACCGAGCTCCCGCTCGATCTGG
>JACDBM010000152.1 GCA_013694945.1 Chthoniobacterales bacterium | reverse complement strand
ATTAACATGGTCGTGAGTGATCAGATCCCTCCGAACACGACTGTGACGATGCGGCTGGAGGACGTTACCGCCTTACAAGCAGTTGCGATCATCGTGAAGGCGAAAGGCCTCTTCATGGATAAGATCGACAACGTTTACTACATCAAGACGGCGGCCGAACGTGGCGCAGAACCAACCGAAAGCGACAGCTACCAGTTCAGCTACTCTCGCGCGAAGGAGACCGCGCCCCTTCTCGCCGCGCAGCTCCAGAGCAAAGACGTCCCGCAGGTCGACGAACGCACCAATACAATGTTCTACCGCGAAACACGCAGCAATATCGATGCAATCCGCAAATTGCTCGTGCAAATAGACAAGCCCACGAAACAGGTCATGATCGAGGCTCGTCTCGTGGAAGTGAATGCGAATCCGCGGCAGAGTTATGGGATCAACTGGGCGGGAGTCGTCGGCAGTGCGGCTGGCGGCAAAACGGTTACCTACGGTGGCAGTGGAAGGGTTTCAGGATCTACCGGCGGCACCACCGGGACCGTGACGACCGATCTTAACCTGGGTAACGCAGACAATAACAATCTCATTGGCAACTTCTCGCGCCTCGCGATGGGCCAGTTCGCCATTTTAAGCATCCCGCAAATGTCGCTCACGGTACGGGCTTTGAACGAAGACGCAGACGCGGAATTCCTCGCCAATCCGCGGATCGTCACGGCGGATAACCAGCAGGCGAAGATCGAAATCATCCGCAATCAGCCGGTGCCGCAGCTCAACTTCAACGAGCAAACTGCGACCGCAGTCTTCGGAGGATTCCAAGACAAGAAGTTTGGGAATACGCTGATCGTTCGACCTTCCGTGAACAAAGACAACTTCATTACCCTCGCAGTGAAGCCAGAGATCAGTAACAAGGTTGGTGATCTGCCATTCACGTTTGCCGGCGCGACTGTTACAAGCCCCGTCATTGACACGCGGACGCTCGATTCCAACGTGTTAATCAAGAGCGGTGACACGCTCGCGATTGGCGGCTTGCTGCAGGACGAAGTGACGAAGCGCCGGAACAAAGTTCCAATCATGGGTGACATCCCAATCATTGGTTCGCTTTTCCAGGAGAGGCTAAATGAAAGAGTGAAGCGTAACCTTCTGGTCTTCGTTACTCCAACGATCATTGATCAGCATTATGGGACCGGATTGGAAGATCAGGTTAGCGGTTTGCATCACACCGGAGAGGAATACGCGGATCCGAATGGCTGGCGCAATAACGCGAAGGGCGCGGTTCGCCTCATCCCAACTTCCAATCGCCAGGTGGCAGCCGACTATCCAAAACCCGGCACCCCTCCGGCGCCAGTGAAGACTGGCCGCAGCCGTGTGAAGTTCATGGCCGACGCCAAAGATCGCGAATTTTAAACAACGTTAAAGTGTGGGGTTGAAGGGGGCGGGTTCTCGGGGGAGGCCCGCCCTCTTTGTTTCGCTCGCGACTACTTTAATCCTGCACTTTGACGTGCACCTACTCTCTTCCCAGACGGTGCAGGTGTAAGTCAAAGTGCAGGATTAAAGTAAAGAATAGCTCAGCAGACTCCCGCGAGTGGAAAGCTGAAATGTGGGGCCTTAAGCCCGACAGCAGCGGCATTTGGCCATTCGCGCCACTAAGGCCGCTCCTGATTTGTTATCCGGCAAGATACGTCTTCAAGCGTTGCCGTAGCTCCGTCCGCGCGCGGAAAAGGAGGCTCTTCACCGCAGGCACAGACTGGTCGAGCACCTCGGCGATCTCCTCGTAGCTGAGCTCTTCGTAACGGCGGAGCACCAAGGCCATGCGCTGCGTTTCCGGGAGCTGCGCGATGGCGGACGTGATCGCATCTTGAAGTTCGCCTTCCAGCAGCGTGACATCGGGCTGCTGGGTGCGCTCGTCTTCAATCTGCATTTCTTCTTCGCCGGCCTCGTGTTGCAGCGAAGTTACAGCGCGGCGTTTTCGCCGGCGCAGTTCGTTGAAAACAAGATTGCGCGTGATCTTGAGCAGCCAGGTCGTGAACTTCGCGCGCGGCATGTAGCGCTTGGCGCTTTTCCAAACCCGAACGAAAACCTGCTGGGCGATGTCATCGACTTCGGAGTTGTCGCCCAGCATTCGGGCCACTGTACCGGCCACCAGTGCCTGGTGGCGCCCAACGAGTTCTTCGAAAGCCGCCATGTCGCCGCCGCTCACCGCCTGCATCAAGCGCACATCCTCCTGCTCCGCTTCTGAATAGCTCGGCGGAGCTGGATTATGAGAGGCCACGTGCATGAACGGAGAGAAGATTTAGGTCAGTAAAGAAAGGCTCGGCGCGACTTTCGACCGCGTGAGTGGTTTTCCATGATACGTGCCCCGAGGCGGTTGTTGTTGCATGAGGCCAGCCCGGTGTGCATCATTTCCCGGCTACTCTCCCGCTGCTCTTTGATGAATTTCGCACTAATTCCGAAGGAACTTCAGCCGATCGCGGAAAAGATTAAAGCGTCCAACCGGATCGACGAGAGGGAGGCGCTGGAACTCTATTCCTCGAACGATCTGAACGCGCTCGGCATCATGGCCACTGCTGTGCGGAAGCGAAAAAACGGAAACGTTGCCACTTACATCCTGAACCGTTACATCAACTACTCCAACGTTTGCATTCTCTCCTGCCAATTCTGTGCCTTCGCCGCGCGGAAGCGGGATGCCCATGCTTTTGAGCTGGCGATCGAGGAGATCACGGCCGCGGTGCAGGATGCGCTCGCTCACGGAATCACTGAGGTGCACATGGTCGGCGGGCTGCATCCCACTCTGAAAAAGGAGTGGTATCTGGACCTGTTGCGAAGCGTGCGTGCTCTTGATCAAGATGTCATCATTAAAGCTTTCACCGCGATCGAAATCCGGCACCTCGCGCAACGCGTTTTCAAAATGTCGATTCCTGAGACGCTGAATCTATTGCGGGACGCCGGCCTGGGAGCGCTCACTGGGGGTGGCGCGGAAATATTCGATCCTGGCGTGCGTGACGAACTCTGCCGGGGCAAGGAAAGCGCGGAAGAATGGCTTGAGGTTCACCGCACCTGGCATCAGATGGGTGGACGCAGTACAGCAACGATGCTCTTCGGGCATATCGAGACACTCGGCCAGCGCGTCGATCATTTGCGCCAGCTGCGGGAGCTCCAGGATGAAACGGGCGGCTTCACTGGATTTGTGCCTTTCGCCTTTGAGCCGCAAACGGAGGTCCTCGCGCATGTGAAGCGTGCATCGGCCGTGGAACAGCTGCGCAATCTCGCCGTCAGTCGGATCTATCTGGATAACTTCGACCATCTCACCGCTTACTGGATTTCGATGGGCCTGCCGCTTGCGCAAATCTCGCTCAGCTACGGCGTCGACGATCTGCACGGCACCATTATGGAAGAGAAGATCTTCCACATGGCCGGCGCCAAAACTCCGCAAGAGCAAACCGTAGAAACACTGGAGCAGGCGATCATAGAAGCCGGTCGGGAACCGATACAGCGCGACAGCTATTATCGGCATCTCGGCGCGTCGAAAGATCGGTCGCGTTCCGTGCCCACTCGGCTTGAGTCTGAGCTCGCTTGCGCGTGACGGGAGCCGCGGCGGCTTCGCTCCGCATCGGGTGCGTTAAGTATCTCAACGCGCGGCCACTGATTCACGGCTGGCCTGGTCCGGTCGATCTCGACCATCCCGCGAGTCTCTGTCGAAAGCTGGCTGCTGGTCAGCTCGATGTCGCGTTCGTCTCGAGCTTCGAGTTCCTCAGCGATCCGCTCTACACGATCGTCGACGATGTGGCCGTCGCATCAGACGGCCCTGTCTACAGCGTTGTTCTCGCGCACCATGAAGAACTTGAGCGGATTGAAGAGATCACGCTCGATCCAGCATCCCGGACCTCTGTGAATTTACTGCGTTGCCTGCTGGCGGAGCGGGGGATTACCCCACGCTTTGTTTCACCTGAAGCTGGCGGGGCCGAGGCAGTCACAACAACGAGAGCACGACTGCTGATTGGCGATCAGGCAATCCGCTTCCGCGACCGTTATAGAACGAATTACCGTTTTTGGGATCTCGGTGCGGAATGGAAGCGAATTACTCGGCTTCCATTTGTGTTCGCTCTGTGGTTGATCCGGCCTGAGGTCAGCGAGCCTCAGAGCATCGCCGATCGCTTGCGTGCGCACCGCGATCAAAACCTCCGGTGCTTGAATGAAGTCATCTCTGCGCAGACCAATTTTCCGCCAGATTTCTGCCGTTATTATTTTGGAGAGTGTCTGCGTTTTCGATTCTCGGAGATAGAGAAAAAAGGCCTCTTGCACTTCCGCTCCTTATGCGAAAGACACCAAATCCTGCAGCCAAATCGAGCCGCGCTAGCCTTGGTGTAAACGCGCATGGTCCGGCGACACAGCGCCGTCGTCACGATCCAGACGGCTCGACAGGAGCGGTTCGTCAAAGCCCGGAACCGGACGGGCATTGGCCCAAGACGCGGCTTCGCATTGGGATCTCAGGATGGACCTACGCTCCGTGGCGCGGCGTCTTCTATCCGGGCGAACTCGCTCACCGTCGCGAGCTGCACTACGCCAGCCGTCAGCACAACTCGATTGAAATCAACGGCTCCTTCTATTCGCTCCAGATACCCTCGAGCTATGAACGCTGGTACGCGGAGACACCGGCGAACTTCGTCTTCAGTGTGAAAGGTGCGCGCTTAATCACGCATATGAAAAAGCTCCGCGGTGTAGAAGTTCCGCTCGCGAATCTTTTCGGCTCCGGTGTGCTCGCATTGCGCGAGAAACTCGGTCCCATCTTATGGCAGTTCCCGCCAAACTTCGGATGGAACCAAGAACGCTTCCGGAAGTTTTTCGAGTTGCTCCCGAAGGACACCGCTGAGGCAGCGGAGTTGGCCAGGTGCATGATAAGAAACTGAAATATGGAGTCTGGCGGAATATTGATGCTGCCCGGCCGTTGCGTTATGCGATTGAGATCCGGCATCCGACTTTTCTTGTGCCCGAGTTTTTTGCGCTGCTGCGCGAGTACAAGGTCGCGTTCGTCTTTGCCGATGCCGCGGGAAAGTGGCCCTACGCGGAAGATCTTACCGCAGACTTTGTTTACATCCGGCTTCATGGCGCTACGGAACTTTACACCAGCGGTTACTCGGATTCTGAGCTGGATTGGTGGCGCGCGAGAATCGAGTCGTGGCGACACGGCCGGCAGCCGAAAGATGCACGGCTGATCTTGCCTGGGAAATCAGAGCCAAGGAAACGGGATGTTTATGTCTACTTCGATAACGATGCCAAGGTGCACGCGCCCTTCGACGCGGAGAAGCTCTCCGAACGGCTGCGCCTGCCCAGTATCAGAGCGTAGGGACGAAGCGCGGCTCTCTACCCTATTTGTCACGGCTCATCCTTGCTAATAATCTTCGCGGTGGAACGACGTTGGATCATTCCCGCAGTGGAGGAAAGGGAGGATGAAGTCATCCCCTGGCCCGACCTGTGCGGTGTGCCGTGTATTGCGAGTCTGCTGCGGCGCAAAGGCTTCGGGTGCGTCGACGATGTGCAGGCCTTTCTGCAGCCGCGCCTCCGCTCACTGAGCGATCCTTTTCTGCTGCCGAATATGAACGCGGCAGTTGCGCGTGTCCTCCAGGCAATCGATCGGCGCGAGCGCATCGTGCTCTTCGGCGATTACGACGTCGATGGCGTCACTTCCCTTGCGCTGCTGGACGAGATGCTGCGTGCCTATGGAGCGGCGCCGGATCTTTTCCTCCCCCTGCGAATGGAAGAAGGCTACGGCCTCAGCCGGGAAAGCGTCGAACGTTGCTGGCACCAATTCGAACCGCAGCTGCTCGTCGCCGTGGATTGTGGCACGTCGTCGGTGGTCGAGATCGCCGAACTGAAGAGTCGAGGGGCGGACGTGATTGTCCTCGACCATCACGAGCCGAAGGCGGCTTTGCCGGTTTGCGTTGCTGTCGTAAACCCGAAAATTTCGGGCGAGTGCGCTTCTCGGTATCTCTCCAGCGCAGGCGTGGCTTTTAAGCTTTGTCACGCCTTGCTAAAGACCCGAGCACTTTCTGGTTTCGACTTGAGGACTCAATTGGACCTGGTCGCGCTCGGAACCGTCGCGGACATCGTGCCGCTGGAAGCGGAGAATCGTACGCTCGTATGTCACGGCATTCGACAGATCGCGCGCTCGCAGCGTCGTGGTCTTCGTAAGTTGATGGAACTTTCCGGAGTCGGAACAGACATCTGCGCGGAAGACATTGGATTCCGTTTAGGGCCGCGTTTGAATGCCGCTGGGCGGTTGGCCACCGCGGAGAAAGCCCTCCAGCTCCTCCGGACCAGAGACGACATGGAAGCGGCAGAGCTTGCCAGCTTCCTCGACGTGCAGAATCGCGAGCGCCAAGCCGTGGAGAAGGAGATTTTTGCCGCGGCAGACGAGGAGGTGATGGAGAACTTTTATACACGCGCTGCTGCAATCGTGGCCGGCCGTCGCGGCTGGCACCAAGGCGTGCTCGGGATCGTGGCGTCCCGCCTCGTCCGAAAGTTTCACCGCCCGACGATCGTGATCGGTTTCGATGAGAACGGCTTCGGGAAGGGAAGCGGCCGGAGCATCGAGGGAGTTTCGTTAGTCGCGGCGCTCAGCCGATGCGAGAAGTGGTTGGAGAAGTTTGGCGGCCACGAGATGGCTGCCGGCCTGACGATGCGCGAAGAACACCTCCACGCTTTTGCGGATGAGTTCCGTCGCGTCGTGCGTGAGCTGGTTTCCGAGGAAGACCTTGAACCGCGACTGCATCTAGATCACGAACTCAGCCTCTCGCAACTGGATGGCGATCTGCTTCGATGGCACGGCACACTGAAGCCGTTTGGCAGCGGGAATCCGCAGCCACTGTTCTTCGCGCGCGGGGTCGAGCCTGCAATTACACCCCAGGTGATCAAAGAGAAACATCTGCTCCTGCGGCTCCGACAACGGAACTATCACGCACGCGCGATCTACTTCGAGGGCGCGTCCGCTCCCCTGCCCGAACCGCCTTGGGACGTCGCGTTTCGAATTCATTCGAATGAATACGAGGGCGAGAAGCGCTTGCAGGTCCAGGTGGAGGCGTTGCGTGCCGCTGCGCGTTAGGCAATGGAGCTTTCCACCAGACTTGAAGACTGTGAGTGGGTGCCTCGGACGCGATTAACGCCGCTGCGACGGCTCGGAATTGAAAGCGTCGAAGATTTGCTGACCCACTTCCCGCGCCGGCACGAGGACCGGCGCGAGTTCGCCGGCTTTCCGCAGGACGAGAGCGATACGCCTGTCTGCGTCTGTGGTGAAGTAACGAAGACTTCTGTCCGGCGTTTTGGTGGGTGGAAAAAAATCTTCGAAGCGACACTGGAAGAACACGGAGCGAACACGCTGAGTCAGCCGCTCGTTCTGCGTTGGTTCAACTTGCATTACGTGCAGAAAATGATCGCCACCGGCCAGCGGCTCGTCGTCTTCGGCAGGCCTCGTCTGCGAGGGCATCGGCTTTGCCTTGAGCATCCCGAGTTCGAGGTGATCGAAAACGACGATGAGCTCTCGATTCACTTCCGTCGGATCACCCCGATCTATCCCGCGACGGAAGGATTATCGCAGCGCGTTTTTCGTAGCCTTACTTTCCGGGCACTCGAGAATTTGTCCGAGCGGGCGGTCGAAACGCTGCTGCCTCGCAATCATGCAATGGGCGCGAGACGAACGGCCTTGCAGCAGATCCATTTTCCGGAAAGTGAAGCAGCGCTCGCGGCGGCGCGCGAACACCTTGTCTTCTCCGAATTTTTCGCCATGCAGATGACGATCGCCTCGCGTCGCGCCATCGCGTCGTCACGTCCGGGCGAGCCGCATTGCGGACGAGGCGAATTGCTCGAGAAATTTCTGCACGTCCTGCCGTTCGATCTCACGGACGCACAAACGCGCGTGCTCGCGGAAGTCCGGCGGGACCTCGCGTCGCCCCAGCCGATGAATCGATTGCTGCAGGGGGATGTCAGCTCAGGGAAAAC
>JACDBM010000134.1 GCA_013694945.1 Chthoniobacterales bacterium | reverse complement strand
GAGTTGTACCTTTGACTCTTTTCCTTCGTGCCGTTTAACCCGGCAATGCGCTTCATAGGTGCCGGGTTTCAGATCCACTTGCATGGTCTTGCTCTCATTCGGCGGCAGATCGACCCAGAAGCTTTTTTCAATTGCGTCGCCCCGAATCTGGAAGTTGTGCGCTTCCTTGCCCGTGTTCTTGACGACAAACGCTGTTTTCCCCGCAGACAGACTGCTCGGCAGCTGAACGCCTCGATCGCTCACCTTCACTTCCACTTTGCGCGCGTCGGCATCGGGCTTCTCGATAGCCGCTTCGATTCGGTTGGCCGCTTGCTTCGTTGTCCGCACCACCTTGCCAGTCACGTCTTTAGTGGTCTTTTTGGTTGCGTCCCACGCTTCGGCGGTCTTTTCGCTCGTGCTTTTCTCCTGCGCCTGGGCCAGACACAGTGTGAAGACCAGCAGGGCGCAGATGATTAGAGAAGAAAACATCTTTGTGCTCATACTGGTACTTCGCTCCGAATCGTTTTGTTGGTGGTGTATAGATGGAGCAAAGGACTCGTCGAATCGCATCGTGCTGCAACGTAGACCGAAATGAGTGATGAAACTTGTAACCTCGACGCCTTGCTCGACCTTCCCGGACCCATCGTGGCAAGCTGCACATTGCCCGAAAAACCTCAATCCTGCATCTATGTCTAAGACTGCTTCGCTCTTCCTCTTCTTTACTCGCAAAGGCTTAACTCTCCTCACGCTCGCGTGCGCGGGAATGTTTCTCTCTAAATCCATTTGCGAGGCCAAAGAACCGTCGCCGCGTCCGGATAAGAAAACAGCTCCAGCCAATCCCCTTCTCGCCGAAAGCACGCTCCCCTACAAGCTGCCGCCATTCGACCAGATCAAGAGCGAACACTTCTCGCCGGCCTACGCCGTCGCGCTCCCTGAGCATTTGCAGGAAGTGGAGGCGATTGCCGCCAGCAAAGACGAGCCGACGTTTGAGAATACGATCGTCGCGCTGGAAAAGTCGGGTCGCGCGCTCGACCGCGTAAATAATGTTTTCTCTAATCTGACCGGCGCACATACGAATCCCGTCCTCCAGAAAACGGAGGCGGAGATGGCGCCGAAGCTTGCTGCACACGAGGACGCGATCCGACTCAACACATCACTTTTCGCGCGCGTTCAATCGCTCTACGACCGGCGTGAGCAGCTGGGACTCGACGAGGAAGCGAAGTATCTGCTCGATCGCTACTACAAGGATTTCGTCCGTGCCGGGGCGAAGCTTTCAGACACCGACAAGAAGAAGCTCAAAGCGATGAACGCGGAACTTGCCACGCTGCAAACCAAGTTCAGCCAGGATGTTTTGAAGGAGAAGAATGCCTCCGGCGTACTCGTGAACACTCGCGCCGAGTTGGCGGGTATGTCCGAGAACGAAATTGCCGCCGCCGCCAATGCCGCCAAGGCGGATAAAAAGACAGGCAAGTACATCATCGCGCTCCAAAACACGAGTGGACAGCCAAGTCTCTCGTCTCTCCAGAATCGCAGCCTGCGAGAACGCCTCATGAAAGCTTCGCTGGCGCGAAACAGCCGCGGCGGGTCGTTCGATACCCGCGAGACGGTGACGAAAATCGCGCGGCTCCGCGCGGAACGCGCGGCGCTTCTCGGCTACCCCAATCACGCGACGTACCAACTTGAAGATCAGACGGCGAGAACCATCGACACGGTCAACAAGCTCCTCGGTGAACTGGCGCCTCCGGCGGTGGCAAACGCGCGTAAAGAAGCGGCGGACATGCAGGCGGTCATCGACCAGGAAGGTGGGGATTTCCAACTCGAACCGTGGGACTGGAGCTTCTACGCGGAGAAGGTCCGCAAAGCTCGCTATGCCTTCGACGAGTCGGAACTGAAGCCGTACTTCGAGATCAATCACGTCCTGACCGACGGCGTCTTTTTTGCGGCGGCCCAGGTTTATGGCCTCACCTTCAAGGAGCGAAAAGATTTGCCAGTTTACCAGGAGGATGTCCGCGTCTTCGAGGTTTATGACGCGGATGGACAGCCGGTCGCGCTCTTTCTCGCGGACATGTATGCGCGGCCATCAAAGCGAGGCGGCGCATGGATGAACGAGTACGTATCGCAAAGCGGCCTTTTCGGAACAAAGCCGGTAGTCGCGAATCATCTCAACATCCCGAAGCCTCCCGCAGGCGAGCCGACGCTCCTGACCTTTGATGAGGTGACGACCATGTTCCACGAATTCGGACACGCTCTGCATGGGATGTTCTCCAAGGTGCAGTATCCGCGCTTCAGTGGAACGAACGTCCCGCGCGATTACGTGGAGTTCCCTTCGCAGGTGAACGAGATGTGGTCAGTCTGGCCGGACGTGCTCAAGAATTACGCGAAGCATTACCAAACTGGCGAGCCGATGCCGCAGGAGTTGCTCAACAAGATGCTTGCTTCGCAGAAGTTCAATCAAGGCTTCACGACAACGGAATATTTGGCCGCGACCTTGCTCGACCAGGCGTGGCATCAGTTGCAACCAGAGGAGATTCCAAAGGACGCGCTCGCTTTCGAGGCGGAGGCGCTGAAGACAGCCGGCATTGACGTGCCGCTCGTTCCTCCGCGTTATCGCACCGCGTACTTCTCACATTCCTTCGCCGGCGGCTATTCGGCGGGGTACTACTCGTATATCTGGAGCGAAGTGCTCGATGCAAATACGGTTAATTGGTTCAAGCAAAACGGCGGAATGACGCGCGAAAACGGAGATCGGTTCCGGCGCACGCTCCTCTCCCGTGGCGGCAGTGAAGATCCGCTTCAGCAATTCAAGAACTTCACTGGCGGCGAACCTGACATTGCGCCGCTGCTCGAACGTCGCGGATTGAGCGGAGATTCCAAGCCCGCCTCGGCGCCGCAGGATATTCCGCCTGAACCGCCGACCGTCGTGAAACCACAGCGATAGCACGTTGCTCGACCACAAAGCCGTGCAATCGGCCTCACATGGCGCAGTCAGGTTGGCGCAGGAGACGCGCGTTACGCGTGCTGGTTGTGGCGCCTCGATGCGGTCGCATTGCTATGGTAGAGAGTCCGTGAAGAACGCCGGCAAACGGACCATGAAAAGTTTGCACCGATGAGGCGCAGCGGCACTAGATGGGACACGTGCAATACGCGTGCTAGGTCTCCGGAGAGTGTGTTCGGACCATCTGTTACATTGCGCTAGATAAATGCACACTCTTCTCTGGTGGGCCGTGGGGCTGGTGATTTTATGGATCGTTGCGCGGGTCTTTCTCGCGATCACCAGCTTTCTCCTGCACGTGCTCCTTATCATTGCGGTAATCATTTCTGTGATTTGGCTGGTAAAGAGGTTCGCTGCTTAGCGCCGTTCATAACAGGTCGTTAGACGTGTTGGTTTTTCACGATCCTCGTTGCGCCGAATACTCGCGTCCGGCGCACCCCGAGCGGCCGCAACGGATCACCGCGACTGTTCCAATCCTGAAGAAGCGCCATCCGGATTGGACCTGGCGCATGCCGCTCGAAGCCAGCCCCGAGATGTTATTGCGGGCGCATTCGGCTGAACATCTGGCACGTGTCCAGGCCGCCGCTGACGATTTCGACGCGGATTCACCTGCGCACCCGGGCGTCTTTGGACATGGCGCGCGAGCGGCGGGAGCGGCCGTGGACGTCGCGCGAGCGGCAATCGCGGGTGAGCTGAGTTTTAGTCTGATGCGTCCGCCCGGACATCATGCCAGGCGGGAGAAAGCGATGGGCTTCTGTTATTTCAGCAATGTCGCGATCGCGGCGCTCGATGCGCTGGCGCAGGGGGGGACAGGGCGCGTAGCAATTTGGGACTTCGACGCCCATCATGGTAACGGCACGGAAGAGATCGTGGCCAACCATCCACAGATTGCGTTCGCCTCCATCCACCAGATGCCCGCATATCCAGGGACCGGAGCGCGTTCGTCTGGGAACATCAGCAACTACCCGGTAGCGCCCATGACGCCACGCGCGGCGCATATGGACGAGATGCAGCGCGCGCTCGACAAGCTGCTCACGTTCAAGCCTGACCTCTTGCTGGTCTCCGCGGGCTTCGACGCTTATCACAGGGATCCCATCACGCAGCTAATGTTGGAGGGGGAGGATTTTCAGAAGTGTGGCGAGTGGCTGCGCGAGATAAATATTCGCGCGGGCGCAGTTCTCGAAGGTGGCTACAGCGACGCCCTGCCGGAGTTGATCGATGCATTTCTCTCCGGCTGGTCGGGTGAGGCCAAGTGTAGCGCGCACGCGTAAAACGGCGGTCTCCGGAAGGATTATCTACAGCCACGATCAAGCGCCTGGGGTGCCTCGTGCCTCTGGCAAAACTTTGCTTGGCAAGCAGAACGCCCGCAGCCGATAGTCCCCGCACATCGGGCCGTAGCACAGCTTGGTAGTGCGCTTGAATGGGGTTCAAGAGGTCGTGGGTTCGAATCCCGCCGGCCCGATTTCGCTTCTCAGCGCAATTCCAATGCCGCTCTTGACCGAAAAGTTGTGCTGAAGCCACGTCGCTCTGTTGACGTGTTTCG
>JACDBM010000055.1 GCA_013694945.1 Chthoniobacterales bacterium | reverse complement strand
TTTAGGCTGGCCAGCTTCGAAGGATGGGAGAAGAATCTGCGCGGAGCAGAACGTGAATCCACGAAAATTCTTTCGCGAACTGAAGCGTCGCAATGTGTACCGCGCGGCGGTCGCGTATGCCGCGGTGGCGTGGCTGTTGATCCAGATCGTCACGCAACTGTCGCCCTACTTCGATATACCAGCATGGGCGGTGCGCCTGATTATCGTGTTGCTCGTGGGCGGATTTCCTTTTGCGCTGGCGTTGGCCTGGGCCTTCGAGGTGACGCCGGAAGGAATTGTGCGGACGGAAGATGTCCCGCCGGAACGCTCGATTCGGCGCAGCACCGGGCGCAAGCTAGACTTCGTCATCATCGGCGTGCTGGCGCTCGCGGTCGCGGTGCTTCTCCTGGACCGGTTCCGCGGCAGTAGCAGAGGCAGGGGTCACGACACGCATGAAAAAAGCATCGCGGTTCTGCCTTTCGAAAACCTTACGCAAGAAGCCGACAAAGGCTTTTTCGCCGACGGCATCCAGGAAGACATCCTGACAAGTCTCGCAAAAATCCATGAATTAAAGGTGATCAGCCGCACTTCCGTGATGCGTTATCGTGAGACCAAGGGACGCGATCTCCGCCAGATCGGGCAAACTCTCGGTGCGGAGAATATTCTGGAAGGGAGCGTCCGGCGGTCCGGCGATCGCCTGCGGCTAACGGTGCAGTTGGTTGATTCCCGAAGTGACCGCCACCTATGGGCGGAAACTTACGACCGCACGGTCGCCGATGCGCTGACATTGCAAGGCGAGCTGGCGAAAGAGATCGCGACTGCATTGCGCGCGACGCTGAGCCCTGAGGAGAAGGAGCGCGTCGAAAAAAAGCCGACCAGCAATGCCGACGCCTATGCGCTCTATTTGCGCGCGCGGCAGTATGAATTGGCGCCCGACACGCTCCTGCAGAACTACAAAATGGCCGAGCAGCTTTACGAGAAGGCGATCGCGCTCGACCCGGCCTTTGCGCTGGCGTACGCGAGACTGGCGATAACGCGGGCGGCGATTTTTCATTACTACGAGCCGTTGCCAACCTGGAAAGCGCAGGTGCTGACTGATGCGGAAGAAGCACTTCGGCTGGAGCCAAAACTGGCCGAAGCTCATGCCGCGCTCGGCCTCTATTACTACTGGACGGAACGGAATTACGCTCGCGCTTTGCCGGAGTTTGCACTCGCACAGCAGCTCTCTCCGAGTGACGCGAACGTCGCTTCCTTGATTGCATCGATTCGGCGGCGGCAGGGACAATGGCAGGAGGCGCTGGAGCTGTACCAGCGCGCCGAGACGCTCGACCCGCAAAATCCGAGCGTGGTGCGCAATCTTTTCTACACCTTGACGGCGCTGCGCGATTGGGCGGGCGCGGCACGTCTCGCGGCGCGTCTGCGCTCGTTGTTTCCCGATTCCGTGGCGATGAAGATCCAGACCGCATATGCCGATTTTTCCGCCACCGGAAGCACGACCGCGCTCAAAGTTACTCTCGACGCCATTCCCGCGGGCGTGGATCCCGATGGTGTCGTCACGACCGGGCGCTGGGATGTCTGCATGATCGAGCGCGATTACGCAGGCGCGGAACAGGCGCTGGAGCGCTCTCCGCTGGAGGAGTTCTCCTATCTCAACGCGCAGACGACGCCGAAGAAGTTCCTGCAAGGCTGCGTTGCGCTGGCCCGCGGCGACGCGGCCCTCGCACGGGAGCATTTTGGAGCGGCGGTCGCGCAATTCGAAGCAGCGGTCGCAGAATCGCCGTTGGCTGCCGAGCGGCATGCAAATCTTGGGCTGCTCTACGCCTTTCTTGGCCGCAAAGAGCAAGCAGTGACCGAAGGGCGACGAGCGGTCGAGTTGATGCCGGAATCGAAGGACGCGCTGGATGGGCCGCTCATGAACTGTTTCCTCGCCCTGATCTATGCGCGCAATGAAGAGCCCGATCGGGCGATTCCGCTCTTAGAGCGGCTCCTGAAGACACCGGGCGCGATCGACAGCACATTCTACAGCATCTCGGTGGCCGATCTTCGAAAGCGCTGGGTTTGGGATGAAATTCGCGAGGACGCGCGCTTCGAGAAATTGCTCGCGGAGACAGAAGGAATTTCGCCGGCGCGGTAGCTGAATGTGGCAGGCGCGCCGCACTTACTGCACCACTGTCCTGCTCGTTGGGGTGCCAGGATGAATGCCGTGCCCCGCCAACTGATCGAGCGCAACGTGCATTCCGAAAACGAGCGCGGCGATCAGTCCGAAGTACATCGCAGCCATGCTCCAACGCTGCGCCGGCGTCACTTCATAGAAGCGTTGCTCTTCCTCTGTGCGCTTCCGGAAGAGCGAAAAGACGCGCGGCAAGGACATGAGCAAGACCAGCCAGATGATGAAGTTTGGATGCGTCCACCCGATCCAGCCGAGGACGGCCAGCCCCGGCACCCAAAGCCAGGGCGAAAGTGCGGTCGCGATGCGGCCACCATCGAGCATGCCCACGGGCGTGAGATTGAACAGGTTCAAAAAATAGGCGGTCCAGGCCAGGCCGATGAAGAGCGGCGCGTGCAAGCCGTATCCGATGGCGTGACAGAGCAGAGCCGCCGCTGAACCGAGGATCGGTCCGCCAATTCCGACGCCCGCTTCGATCCACGCGTTCCGCGGCGCTTCTTTCAACGCGATGAAGGCGCCCATGAAAGGGATGAACATCGGCGCGCTGACCTTGAGGCCGAATCTTTTCGCCGCGATCAAATGACCGCACTCATGCAAGAGCAGGAGGAGGACGAAACCGAGGCCCCATTTCCATCCCCAGAGCGCGGCATAAACCCAGATCATGAAGATCATCGAGCCGCCGGATTTCAGAAGCACCGGCAGGAATTTCAGGAGCGGCAGGACGAGAAATTTCAGTTTACCAATGAACTTGAGCGCGAAGAGGCCCACGACCAGAACAGGCCCAAGGAGCTTCCGGATCTTGCTCCAGGCACTCTCACGCCGGAGCAGCGGAGGGACCTCTTCTGACCGAACGCCGGCGAACTGACTTTCTTCGAGACGCGACATCAACAGGACTGTCGTCTATTTGTGCACGTTGCGCAGGTCGTCGAACGCCAGCCCGAGATTCGCGGCGACATCGGAGGGCAAAAGGGATTCCTGGCTCGCGTTTCCGTGGAAGATCGCAATCTCTGCTGCTCGGCCGCAAACCCAGGCGCCAAGCCGCGCGGCGTCATAAGGTCTTAGCTTGTGCGCGATAAGAGCAGCGCATACACCCGTCAACACGTCGCCCATTCCGCCGGTTGCCATGCCGGGATGCCCGGTCGTGTTGTAGCTGATTGGATCATCACGGCCTGCTACAATCGTGCGGCTGCCCTTGAGGAGAAGTGTCGCGCCGTGTTCATGGCAGAACCGCCGCGTGATCTCTGCGCGCGAGCCGTTCCCGGCGGGAAAGAGGCGCTTCATCTCTCCCGGATGCGGAGTGAGGAGGCGCGGACCCGCGGAATGTGCAAGGACCGCCATGTCGCCGGAGAGGATGTTGAGACCGTCGGCATCGATGACCATCGGCTGCTCGGCTTCACAGATCAGCTCGAGAACTTCGGTCGCCGCGTCGCGACCAAGGCCGGGGCCAATAGCCCAGACATCAATCTTCTCCCGCAGGAGTCCGGCGTACGACGTGACGGGCTTTACCATCGCTTCGGGAGGAGCGTTGCCGGCCACCATCTGGTAAATTTGCTCAGGAACGAACAGCTCCACGAGACCTCCGCCGGCCCGGAGCGCGCCAAGTGTGCAAAGGACCGCCGCGCCGGTGAAGCCTTGTGAGCCTGCAACAATGCCAATACGTCCGAATTGGTTCTTATAAGCGCCAAATTCGCGTGGCGGGAGCAAGTGCCGAAGCGCCGCGGCAGTCGCGACGGTCTCTTCGCGACGGTCTTCTGCGGGACGGCGGAGTTGTGAGAGCTCAATCACCTCCAGTCTGCCGACGGCGTTCAGCGCGCGATCAGCGAGCAGTCCGCGCTTGGCAAAGCCGATCGCGACGGTGACGTCCGAGATGATGCAATCGTCGTCCGCATTTCCCGAATCACCGTCCAAGCCCGAGGGAAGATCAATCGCGAAAACGAAGGCGTTTTGCGCACCCCGGAGTTGATTCACCTTGCGACAGAATGTTCGAATCGGCTCACGCAGCGGCGGCGTTGCGCCCAGGCCAAGCAGCCCATCGAGGATAACTGGGCGCGACTCGGGCTTTGTAGCGCTGAAGTCTCGCCGGCGTTGAAGCGCTTCGCGCAGGCTCGTCAATTTTTTTCGGGCAAGCTCGCCGAGGTCTGCCTTAGGAAACGCGAGCTGCAGATCGATCTCCCAGCCGTCGGTGTGCAAGAGCTCGGCCGCTGCGAGTGCATCACCCGCGTTGTTGCCTTTCCCGGCAAAAACAAGGCAGCGTCCCGGTTTGGGGAAGAACCTGCCCACCGTCCGCGCGATTCCCGCCGCCGCTTCGTCCATCAGCACTTCCACCGCGTGTCCGCGAGAAAACGCCGTCTCTTCCGCTGCTCGCATTTCCGCGGAGCTGACGACGGGCGATTCCAATTTAACCCCCCGAGCTACTTTTCCTGCTGCTCGATCTTGTCCGTCTCGTGGTGGAGCTTTTCTTTTTCCGCGACGATTTCGAGGAGCGGGCAGACTGCCGAGACCGCGGCGTTGCGCGCACAAAATCCGGACCGTTGAACGGCTGCGGCAGGACGTCGGGAGAGGTAGCCGAATCGCGCGCCAGCGGTTTTCCGACGGGTGCTCGGACACCGCGAATGCCGCGCGCGATCTCCTCCGCCAGCTTCTGCCGGTAACTGGAACTTAGTGCGTAACGCGCTTCCTCCGGGTTGGTGAGGAATCCGCATTCCACCAGCACGGACGGGATGCGAGTTCTGCGCAGAACATAATAGCCGCGCCGCCGGATCCCGCGGTTCTCCGTGGGCGCTCCGGCGACGACATTCCGATGAATATTGGCGGCGAGCGAGGAGCTATCCCGGCGGTAATAGTAGGTCTCGATCCCATTTGCTCCCACGCGTGGGGCCGAATTGAAATGAACCGAGACAAAGGTCGCGTTCGGGTGAGAATTGGCGATCGCCACCCGTTGGCCTAACGAGACGAAGACGTCGCTGTTGCGCGTCATGATCACGCGATAACCGTTCTCCTGGAGGACGCGGCGCAAGCGCTGTGCGACATCGAGGGTCAATCCCTTCTCGCCGACCCGCTGGCGTGGGACTCCACCGCGATCATGGCCGCCATGGCCGGGATCGAGCACGATGGTGCGGGACTGCGCGCGCGCCTCTCCAGCGAAGAAGCTGAGAGCGAGAGAGATGAGCGCGAAGGTGACGAGGCGTGAGCGAGAGGAACGGCTGGTAGTGCTGACGAAAGCGGGTCTAATCATCCGGAGGAACTGAGGGAGGCCTGGCCGAAAGTTTCGCGGCAGGATTGGATTGCACGGGAGCATCGAGCATGCCTCCGCGGACTGCGATCCTTCCATCAGCGGCGCGCCTCAAGCGAGGACGGGTCTTGGTTTCCATGTAGGTTTTATGCGCAAGCAGTTCTCCGTTCACGCCGACGCGCGAATAAGCCCACGTCCGCGGCGCAGCGCAATGCAGAACATGGAGAGAATTGCTCTGGTCCAGCTCCGCTTGCGGTTCATCAAAAGCGATTGCCCGGCCTAAGGGGAACGTGCAGTAAACGGCGCCCGTGCTCTTATCTTCGACCCGAACGTACAGTTTGGTGTGATCGGGAAAACGATTTGAAAGCAACGAATACGTGCGAACCGAACCCGCGTCGGTCATGCCTTCGGGAACCCCGACTGTGCGCTGCCAAATGGCCCGGGCGTCCCCGACCTGAAAAACCTTCGAAGGTGAGTAGAAGAACTTGTTCAGGTCGGCGAAAAAGACATTTGCGCGAACGTGATAAGGGCCAAGATCCTGGATTGGGTAAAGCGGAGTCAGATTGATTTTGCGCGTCACGGTTTTTCCCGATTCAATCCGCAGTGGCGGTTCTCCCTCTTGTTTGGACGAGGGAAGGAAGCGGCCTTCTCCGGCCGTGACCTCAAAGCCAAACCAGTGCTGTCCGTTGTCATCGCGGAGTTCGATGTCGCGTCCGGCGAGGTTCGTGATCTGGACGGACGCGATGACCGGTTCGTAGGCGACGTATTGGATTCGTGCAAATTTCAGGTCCACCTGCACCTGCGCAAACGCGCTGCCTGCGAAGAGGAAAGGAGCGGCGAAAGCGAGCAGGCGTTTCACGAGGCGCTAAAATACCGCAAGTGGCCTGAGATCAAAGTCGTCGCGCACGCGTTTGCTGCTCTCGGATGCAGTGCTTCAGCGGGTTTCAGCAGGGCGCGCTATCCAGGCGTAAGCGGTCCACGGGAAATTCGCCTGCGGCACCGACCAAGAGCGATGCTTGATCCCAGGACACCCGCATGGTTTCTGCCGGCGCGCGCACAGACTGGTCGTAGGCGAATTCGACCGCGTCCCACCGCAGAATTTGATCCAAGGCTTTCTCGCCGTGAGCGGCTCCTTGTTCCGCGCGAATGATGTTGCCGTCGTGCAAGAAAATCACGGCCGTCGCGGATCCCTTTACCAATTGCACCGCTCCGCTGCGCCGGGCGAGGCAGAGCATCTGCAGGACATCGACTGGGTGATAAATATCCTGGCCGATTTGGCGTTGCATCTCCGCGCGCGCGATGGCGCGCAGCAGGCCGTCGCCGTCGATCGGCTCCGGAAAAACTTTTGTGTCCGCCAGCCGGAGGCGCTGCTTCGAGGCAGGGTAATCAGGCAGAAACATTGTCTGCAAACCAGTGAAGATCTCGCTAAGCGTTCCACCGAGGGTAAGACCATCCACCGCGTCTCCGCGAAGTTGGGTGATAAGAAGAGAGCAACGCGTCATGCGGCGTGCCCAAGCCAGCGCAGCGGAGTCGGAACTGCCAAAACAGCAATCGTGTTCCGTGTATCCCTCAACCATTTCGACCAACTGTTCGCCGACCTCGGCGTCGCAATGGACGATGAGCGCCTGCATCACTGAGAACCGAGAGTGAGCGGCGGCGGAAAATCGTTCAGCAGTTTCGTCGGTTCGGCCCGCACATCCTGCAGCTGATCGTTGTAGTAAACGCGCACCTGATAGCCGGCGTATTTCCGGTTGGCGTCAGGAGCCGTTGGCGCCTTCGAGGCAGAGCGGGATTTTCGGCCCGAACTCGGCGGGGTCACTGCGGCCGCGGCTTCCGTTAATGCAGCTTCGGAAGAAATCGCGCCGTTCTTCAGACGCACATAACTCACCGCGAGGATTTCCGGATTGCTGCTCTTCCAATCGTGGTTCGGTGTGAGCCATTCATAGTTCACTTCCGCGTCGGTCAGCGCGACTTTGCTGTTATTTACCGTGTCGTAAAAGTAGACTTGGATTTTCACCTTTGTGTGGTCCACGAGCGTTTTCGGACGCACCTTCACCCCGACTCGCAAGGTCAGGTTCGTCTGCGCTTCCGCATCGGGCGTCTCCGTCACGCTTGCCTCGGTGATGCCGAAAGTGGCGCCGTCGGGAATGCCATCCGGACCGGTCCGCGTGTTTCCAGCGAGCGGCGAAACTCCGGCAAAGCCCGGGCCCCCGGCGACAGGAGCAACGCCGACCTTGAGTTTCAACTCGGCCAGTTCGTAGAGCGCGCCCGCCCCTGGGCCGATCTCCTGGATTCTGCGCCAGGTCTCGTTAGACCGATCCAAGGCCTGAACCGATTCGTAAATCATCGCCATCTCGGCCAGCACGTTTGCGTTCTTTGGATCGCGTTGCGCGGCCTCCTGGAGGCGCGCGAGAGCGTTCGTAGTGTCGCCGCGTTCCCGTAACGATGTGGCTTCTTTCAAGAGATGCTCGGCGGCGGAAAGCGCAGCGTTGCTCGGAGTCGATTGCGCGGCCGTGCTGCCTTGCGTGAGGGCAGGGGCGGGCGAAGGCGACGTTGCGGCGGCCGGGGCGACGCGGGGTGTAGCTGGTTCCACGGTGGCTGCCGAAGGTGGAGCAGCCGGCGCGACCGCACGCCTCTGGCCGAGGTAATGAATCGCCACCGCGGCGATCTCTAAGGCGCCGACAAGAGCGACGATCGCCAGCGCGATGGCGAACGTTTTGTCAGGGCCCGAAGTAAAAATTGTCGCGCGCATGATGAACTTCTCGTCTTGTACTCGACAGCTCGGACGGCTGTCAAATCACCGGCGCGGCTGCGGCATGCGGGCTGAGTCCCAGACCGTTAACGAGAGATGTCGCTTTGGCTCAGGAGTTTAAAGCCTTCGCCAAGCAGGACAGACGTTGCGCAATCCGTATCGTCGACATGCAAGGCGAGCGCGGCGAAGCCGCGCGGCCGCGTCAGCAGCGGATAGGTGAAATGCACGTTCACTTCGGCCATGAGGAGCGCGGCCAGCAACTTCGAGAGCTGACCAGCGACTTCCATCATCTCCACGAGAATCATCTTACAAACGCCGAACGCGACATCGTGCTCGCCGAAAAGCATCTCCACCCGGTCCGGATCACTGACCACGATGCGTGCGATCGCGGAGTCCGTCGATTCCGAGATGCTGAGAGCGAGAACGTCGACGTGATGCGCATTCAGCAGCTTCACCACATCGAGCATGGCGCCGACTTTGTTCGGGAGGAAAACGGAGAACTGGCGAACCAGCGGTCCGTCGATTTTGGAGGTTGTTTCGGGTAAATTCAAAGCCGTGCAAAACAGGTGGGCGGGCGCGAACTATGTCATCGAGGCCCTTTTTTTTGCAAACGAATATTCCGCGGAGAAGCGGCGGATTCCGACTGTTCATTTCATCACCTCGCACTAGACTCCGCCGCCGAAGATGGATGAGGAAAATGAGCTGATCGCCCAGCGACGGCACAAACTGGAGAACCTTCAGGCACGCGGAGTGACCGCGTTCGGCGGGGCGTATGACACGTCCGGAACCATCGCCGACGTGCGCGAAAGATTTGCCGAAGGCACAACCCTCCGCGCGGCTGGGCGGATCACCGCGCATCGCGACATAGGCAAAAGCCATTTTCTGGATCTGCGTGATGCTACCGGCCGCGTCCAGGTTTACCTGAACACAAAGGAACTCGGTCCTGAGCTGATGAAGATCTTCGGGCTGCTCGACCTGGGTGACTTCATCGGCGTGGAAGGGACCTGTTTCGCGACCAGGACCGGAGAGCCGACGCTCAGAGTGAGCAGCTTTCAAGTACTCGGGAAAGCGTTGCGGCCGCTGCCGGAAAAATGGCACGGGCTGCAGGACGTGGAGGCCCGGTATCGGCAGCGCTACCTTGATCTGCTGACTAACGAGCAGTCGCGCGCCGTTTTCGAAAAGAGAATCCGGCTTGTTCGCGAGATGAGGCGCTTTTTGGAAGACCGCGGGTTTCTGGAAGTGGAAACGCCGATGCTGCAAGCCGTCGCCGGGGGCGCGGCGGCGGAACCGTTCCGGACCCATCACAAAGCGCTCGGGCTCGAGTTGTTCCTCCGCATCGCGCCGGAGCTTTATCTGAAGCGCCTGCTCGTGGGCGGGTTCACCAAAGTCTTCGAGCTGAACCGCAATTTCCGGAATGAAGGTATCTCCCGCCGGCACAATCCGGAATTCACGATGCTGGAAGCCTACTGGGCCTACGCGGATTTCGAGAAAATGGCGAACCTCGTCGAGGAGCTCATCTGCCATCTGGCGGCGACAGTGAGCGGTGGATTGCAAGTCGAACACAAGGATGAGGAGGGAAATGTCACACGCACGATCAATCTCACCCGGCCCTGGCGCCGCGCGTCTTACCGGGACCTCATTCGCGAAATTGATCCTGATTGGTTCGAATATACGAGCGAACGACGGCGGGAGCGTTGCGCAGAATTAGGCGTCGAGATCCGCCCGCAAATGGCCGACTACGAAGTGACGCAGCAAGTCTTCGAGAAGCTGGTGGAGGAAAAAACATTCGATCCTCTTTTTGTGACGCATTGTCCGAAAGAGCTGGTGCCCCTGGCCAGACAGAATCGGGAAGACGATTCGCTCGTCGATGTCTACGAGTTGATCATCAACGGGCAGGAAATCTCGCCTGGCTACTCGGAGTTAAACGATCCGGTCATTCAACGCCGACGCCTGCTGGAGCAAGCCGGCGAGGAGACGCAGCAGCTCGACGAGGAGTTTCTGCTGGCCCTTGAGCATGGCATGCCGCCAGCGGGCGGGGTCGGGATTGGGATCGATCGGCTCACGATGCTGCTGACGGGCGCAGAGTCGATCCGGGACGTGATCTTGTTCCCGCTCTTAAAGCCGAAGCGGGAGTGACGAAATCGCTACGAACGTCCGGTGTCAGGACTTATTCCTCGGTCGAGAGCAACCAAGCAGCTCGAGGCGGCGGCGATCTCGCCGCTCCTAGAGAGACAAAAGAAAACGCGCGATGTCGAGCGATGCAGCCGGCTTGCTTTGCTCCGCGATATTTTTCGACCACGTGCGCCACAGCGTCGAATTGTCCGCAAAGACCGCGCGCACCGCGGCGATGACCGCATCATCCGTTCCTGCGACACGGCCGCAGTTCATTTCAACAAGGTAGCGCGCGTTCCCTTCCTCCTGCCCGGGAATGACGTGATTAACAATCATCGGACAGCCGGCGGCGAACGCTTCCTGCACGGTCGCGCCACCGGCCTTGCTGATGAGCAAATGCGACGCTCGCAACAAACGCGGAAGCTCTTCGCTCCAGCCGACCGTCTGGAAGGGTCGCAGCGCGAAGTGACGGATGTTCTCGATGGATCTGCGGAGACGCCGATCGCGTCCGAAGGCGACCGTCAACTGAATGCCTTCGACGCCGGCGAGCCGCTGCGCCAATTCGGGTGCAGTAGACTTTCGCGAGTTGATCAGGTAGAGCACGCGGCTCCTCTCGTTTGGCGAGGGCGGAGCTCGGCAGAGACCCGGCTCCGCAAACTCCGGGCTCACCGGAAACCCGAACGTGCGTGTTTTCTCGGGAGCGATCCCGGCTTCGTGCAGGACGGTCGCGCTCCGCTCGTTCGGGAGAAGGAAATAGTGCGCGCTGCACCGGTACCAGATGGCGTTCACAGAAAGCGAATCGGTGACGACCACGACACGCTTGCCGCACGCGCGTTCGGCGGGCCCGAGCATCTCGTCGAGCATGTGGGGATATGCGGGATAAACAGAGACGATCACGTCTGGTTCGAAGCGAGCGAGGAGGTGCCGGAACTCCTTCTTGAGGGTGAAGAATGGCTTGATGTTCGGCGTATAACTCTTCTGTCGATCGAGCCGGCGATAGACAGCCGCCCAAGCCTGCGGGAGGTGATTGATTAAACCGAGGTAGGCTTCGCGCACCCAGTCATTCGCCGGGCCGTAAGTCTCGGAAAAGAGATCATGGAGTTCCACCCGCACCTGGGCGCCGCCGATCTGCGCGAGCCCGGCGCGGATGCCGCGTGCGGCGCTGTTGTGCCCCTCTCCGAAACCGGCCGTGAGGATCAGGATGTTTTTCAAGACTCGTTAGGCCAGCGGCTCTGCCTGCGCGCGCGGAGAGTTTAATGGATATTTAGAAGGGGCAAAGTAAACTCTCCCGCGCAGATGAGACGTCTCAAATTCGTCGGCAGGGTCACCCGGCGTTTGGTTTGGGAGACGGCCATGGATGATACCACCGGCCTCGCTGCGCAGATGGCGTATCAGTTTCTCTTCACCCTCGCGCCCGGGCTGCTCTTTCTCTGGCATCTCCTCGGGCTCTTCAGCACAGACCCGGCGAAGCTGCATCAGATGCTCGCGGTCCTGAAAAGTTTTCTACCTTCCGACCCGAAGGTGCAGGACATTCTTGATACGCAGGCCGCAAATGTACTCGTGACGGGCACGACCGGGTGGGTTGGATATCTCGGCATTGCGGCCGGCATTTGGCTTGGCACCGCCTTCATCGCTACCATCTCCAACGCGCTCAGCCGCACCCACGGGGTGAAGGAGGATCGGAACTGGTGGGCCAAATATGTGATCTCGTTCTTTCTCCTTTTCTGGTTCGGAATCACGATCCTGTTTTGCTTCAACATTATTGTCTTTGGCGAGACGTTGGCCGGAATCGCAGAGGTGAATTTCCAGCTTTCTGTTCCGCTCCAGCAGTGGGTTGGCCTGTTGAATCTCCCGCTCACTGCAGCGGCGTTGATCCTTCTGGCGCTCGCCCTCTACCTTCTCACGCCGGAAAATTATCTCACCGTCCGGCAGGCGCTCCCGGGCTCGCTCTTTTTTGCCGTCGGGTGGATTTTGGTCACGAAGCTCTTCCAATATTACGTCGCGCGCTACGATCGCTATAACGCGACTTATCTGGCGCTCGCTTCTTTCATTGTCCTTCTGTTGTGGATGTATCTCACCTGTTTGCTGCTCTTGCTCGGCGGCAAACTGAACGCCATTCTTCGCCGCGAACGCGAGCGTTCCGCGAAACGGAAGGCGGAAGCGGCTGCCGCGGCCGAGCCTCACCTTGCTTGAACGAACATCCTGCTTTGTGAGGAGGTTCACACTCGCCGCGGTCGCGTGCGCCCTGGTCTTGAGCGGGTTCTTTGTCTCGCTGTTACATGGGCAAATTAGCGAGGCGGATAAGAAGAGGCGCGATGCCTTTCTAAAAGCGCGCGAGGAGATGCGGACCGTCCCGTCTGCCACGCCCCCCGATTCGCCCAGTCCGACCGGCAAGCCCAAGCCGGCGAAGAAAAAGGGAAAGGGAAAGGCTTCAGAAACCCCGGAACCCAAGAAGAGCGTAGCGCCTAAAAAAGCTTCCCCGGTCGATGATGAATCCGAGGAGGAGTCTCCCACACCAGCGAAGCGCAAGAAAGGTTCCTCGCCCCAGCCAAGGGAAACTCCGAAGCCGGCGAAGGCGCGCGACGCCGACGAAGACGAAGGCGACTTGCCGGCCCGCGCGACGACCCCCGAGGAGGAGACGCCTGCGCCGCGCCCGACGGCTGTCGTCACGCCGCCGCCGGTGCCCTCGGCCAGTCCCGCGGGGCCTCCTCCCGATATCACTGTTCAGAAGTCTGGTCTCGAGGAGGAGCAAGGATTCGAGCCGCCGCCGCCACCGCCCCCGCGACGAAGCTTTTTCTCACGACTGTTTGGCCGGGAACGCACTGCGAGCTACCGGTACCTGAGCCGCGGCGTGCTCGAGGCCATTCGACGTGCGCCGGTGCAACGCGCGCGCTGGAAATTCATTATCGTGCACAACAGCGGGACGCGGCAAGGAAATGCGCGCGCGTTCGATTATTATCACCGGCGTGTTCGCCGGATGCAGAATGGCATGGCTTATCATTTCGTCGTGGGAAATGGAACGTCGTCCGGGAACGGCGAGGTCGAGATCGGCGAGCGCTGGCGCCGGCAGATCAATGGCGGCCACGTGCACAGCGATTACCTGAACAACATCTCCCTGGGCATTTGCCTGGTCGGGGATTTCAATCGCGATCGGCCAACGAAGGCGCAATTGGAGGCGACCGAGGAATTGATTCGATACTTGCGCGAGCGTTGCGGGAAAGCGGATGGCCGCGCGATCGTCGTCCGGCCGCATCGCGAGGTGAACCCCCCGCGCTGGGCGACGGATTGTCCGGGCGATGCGTTTCCCTACAGCTGGTTCCGCGAGTTTTGAAACTGCAGCGTCGCTTAGGAAAAAACGCATAAAAATCCGAATGTAGCAGTCGGGGCACTGAAGCGCTTCCCAGATTGCTCCCCGTTGCCAAGCGCATCGCCGTAGCTGATAAGGAACGGCTCGAATTCATGACACCGGTTAAAATTTGGCTCGGTTATCCGTACCCGCTCGGCGCCACCTGGCTCGGGAACGGCGTCAATTTCGCGATCTTCTCCGAGAACGCGACGTCGGTGGACCTTTGCCTCTTCGACCAGCCTGAGTCGCCGCAGGAGAACATTCGAATTCCGATGACCGAGCACACGGATCAGGTGTGGCACCTGTTTCTGCCGGATGTGCGTCCGGGCCAAGCGTACGGCTATCGAGTTTCTGGTCCGTATGATCCGGAACGTGGAATGCGCTTCAACAGCTCCAAGCTTTTGATTGATCCATACGCCAAAGCGATCGCGGGGCGAGTCAATTGGGCCGACGAAATGTTCGGCTATGTAGTGGGGGCGGAAGCAGGGGATTTAACTCGCGATTTTCGGGACGACGCGTGGGGGATGCCGAAAGCTGTGGTCATTGACCATGCCTTTGACTGGGCCGACGAGAAGCGGATTAGCCGGCCCCTAAACGAGTCGGTGATCTATGAGTTGCACGTGAAAGGTTTTACCCGCTTGTGTCCGGACGTTCTGGAGGAATTGCGCGGAACGTATGCCGGTCTCGGCAGTGCGGCGGCAATAAGCTACCTGAAGGACTTCGGTGTGACCGCGGTGGAGTTGCTGCCGGTGCACTCCTTCGTGAGCGACAAGATTCTGGTCGAGAAAGGCCTGACGAATTATTGGGGTTACAACTCGATCGGCTTCTTCGCGCCGGAGGCAAGGTATTCGAGCAGTGGCTCAGTGGGCGGCCAGGTCTCCGAGTTCAAAGGCATGGTGCGCAACCTCCATGCGGCCGGGATCGAGGTCATTTTGGACGTGGTCTACAACCATACCGGCGAAGGCAATCATCTCGGTTCCACACTCAGTTTCCGCGGAGTAGATAATCCGGCTTATTACCGGCTCTCACCCGAAGAACCGCGCTTCTACCTGGATTTCACGGGAACGGGAAACACCTTCAACCTGCTCCACCCGCGCACGCTTCAACTGGTCATGGACAGCCTGCGTTACTGGGTCAACGACATGCATGTCGATGGCTTCCGCTTCGATCTCGCCTCCACGCTGGCCCGCGACGATAAAGGCGTGAACAAGCTCCACGCCTTTTTCGAGATCATTCACCAGGACCCAGTCCTCTCGCAGGTGAAGCTAATCGCGGAGCCGTGGGATGTGGGCGAGGGTGGCTACCAAGTCGGCAACTTTCCGGTGCTCTGGGCGGAATGGAACGGAAAATATCGGGACGCGGTCCGCAGTTTCTGGAAAGGCGACCAGGGGCGGATCGGGGAAATGGCATATCGCCTGACGGGTAGCCCGGACCTCTACCAACACAACGGCCGCCGACCGTACGCGAGCATCAACTTCGTGACCGCGCACGACGGGTTCACTCTCAACGATCTCGTCAGTTACAACGAGAAGCACAACCAGGCGAACGGCGAGAATAATAATGACGGCGACAACAACAATCACTCATGGAATCACGGCGCCGAGGGCCCAACCGACGACTCGGAAATTCAGGAGCTGCGCGCTCGGCAGCGGCGCAATTTGCTGACGACGCTCTTACTGTCGCAAGGTGTGCCGATGATCTGCGCGGGCGACGAATGTGCCCGGACCCAGAACGGTAACAATAATGCCTACTGCCAGGATAACGAACTGAGCTGGCTGAAATGGGAGCACAACGAGGAGGAAACGGATCTGCTGGAATTTACCAGGAAGCTGATCCAGCTCCGACATGAACATCCAGTCTTTCGGCGACCGAAATTCTTTCAGGGCCGGCGCATTCGCGGCTCCGAGATCAAGGATGTGATGTGGTTCAATCCGGGCGGCAACGAGATGAACGACGAGGAATGGTCGTCGCCCTTTGTGCGCTGTCTCGGCATGCTCTTGAGCGGCGACACGATCGATGTGCTGAGTTTCGTTGGTGAGCCGATCCGAGACCAGACCTTCCTGCTGCTGATCAACGCCCATTACGAGACGATCCCGTTCGTTCTTCCAGGCGAAGAGAACCTGGAGTGGCGGCTAGTGATGGACACGATGAAGGAGAAAGGGTTTGTGGAGAACGGCGCGAAATTCGCTTCCGGTGATGACTTTGACGTTGAGGGTCGCGCAACCAAGCTCCTGAGACTGACCGCCGGTTCGCAGGCCAAAGCTCGTCACGAATCCTGGAAAAAACGGCCTGTGGATGTGCCGCGCAAGGAGGAGCCGGAAGCGATCCTGAAGAAGTCGAAACCCCCGTTGGAGGCATGATGAAGGCCGCGATCTTCGATCTCGACGGAACACTGGTGGACTCGAACGATCTCCACGCGCAAGCGTGGCAAGAGACGTTCCGCCATTTCGGTCGCGAGATTCCGTATTCCGAACTGCGGCGGCAAATCGGTAAAGGTGGCGATCAGTATCTTCCGGTGTTCCTAAGCGAGCGTGAGCTGGAGCAGATCGGGTCGGAGATGGACAAGTTCCGCGCTGATTTGTTCAAGGAAAAATATCTCGAGCGCGTCCGACCGTTTCCTAAAGTAAAAGAGCTGTTTGAACGTGTGCGCAAGGACGGCAAGCGCGTCGCGCTCGCTTCTTCCGGGAACGACGAGGAAGTCGCGCATTACGTGAAGCTTGCCGGGCTCGACGGCCTGTTCGACGCGCAGACAACGAAGAGCAACGTCAAACATTTCAAGCCCAGCCCGGATGTTTTCACGAGTGCCTTGCAGTTGCTGGATGTGCCCGCGGACGAAGCAATTGCGATCGGTGATACGCCGTACGACGTCCAGGCCGCGAAGAAAATCAGACTACAAAGTATCGCGCTGCTTTGCGGTGGATTTAATGAAGGAGAGCTCCGTGCTTCCGGTGCCGTTGCAATCTTTCGCGATCCGGCTGCTTTGCTCTCGAGCTACAAATCTTCCGTTCTCTTCGACTCACAGTTCGGGGCGAATAACCACCCAGCGCAGTTCGTGACCGACAAACGATTCCTTTGGCAGCGAAAAACAGACGGAGAAAAGACCGATTTGGCATGACACCTACCTCATTGATCATTGTGACAGACCGCGGGAGCTTGAAGGCTTACAAGGTGATTGAGACACCTGCGCGCGGCGCAGGCTTGCGACTCGTGCAGGCGTTCGAGACGACCGATGCGCATGGCCGTTATCAGGATAAGCTCACCGATCAAGCGGGCAGGTTTCCGGTAGGTGACGGAATCGGGGGTGGCGGCGGACGCCATCAAAACTCGATCGCGGAACGCCAGGGAATGGAAGCGGAAAATGATCGCCGCATTTTTCGACAGCTCGCAGATAGCATTACCGAAGTAGTGAGACGCGAGGGGAAAGAGGGCTGGTCATTCGCAGCGCCAGCTTCCATCCATACTGCGGTCGTGGAGCTGCTTCCGGCGGAGGTCCGTGATCGCATTGTGGAGCATGTAAAATCCGATCTGGTGAACATTGAGCTGGCGAGTTTGCCCCAGCATTTCCGCTCTCTGCAGCCGATCTAGTTCTCGCGGCGCGAAGACTCGGTCGAACTTTCCTGATTGATCTTATGCAACTACCTGTCGAAATCACTTATCGCGGCGTCGCGAAATCCGACGAGATCGAGCGCATGGTGCGCGAAAAAGCAGCGCGCCTCGATAAATTCTGCGATCACATAAACCGCTGTGATGTTGCGATTGAGCAGCCAAATCATAATCACAAAAAAGGAAACCCGTTTCGTGTCCGGATCGACCTCACGGTGACGCCGGGCCACGAGCTCGTTGCGGAGGACCGCGAAACGGCCGGTGATTCCTATCAGCCGCTCGCCAAGGCTGTGCACGACGCATTCAAAACGATGGAGCGACAGTTGCGGCACCTCGTCGAAAAGCAGCGCCGCGAATAAACGAGCGGGACTCAGAAGCTCAGCGCGTTGCTGCCGGTGCCAGCTCCGGCGATAAGTCTCGCCGGCGTTAGAGAGAGCGCGACGTTCCCACCTTGACGTAGCGCATCATCCGGCACTGCCGGTCACTTCGGCGATGGCGAATTCGCCGCCGTGCCACTCAGAGGCACGGAAAGCCAGGCAGCGTCGTCGTGCCGAAGTCTCACAGGATCGACGTGCTGCGATCAGGGAGTTATCCGATCGCACAGCGTATCGGTGTGGGAAGATACCAGATTGCGAATTTGGAACCATCCGCCCGCGTTCTTGTTTGTCTGCGCCACGCTATTGATTTCATTTTTGGCGAAATCGTCCCACGAGTTGAAGCGAGCGACGGCGACGAAGGTCCAATCAGCGCCTTCGAGATGCTGGAAGACAACATTCCCTGAGGAGGTATCAACGGCCCGATCCGGCGGCTCGTTCAACATCTTGTCGAGCGCATCCCGTTGTCCCGGCGCGGCGCGATACATTGAGACAATGTAAACAGAGCCGGCGCTTTTCGTCGCGTCATCGCCGAGCCCCATCTCCCGCGCAAAATCCGCCCATGGTGGTCCGCTGACGAAAGTATCAGTATGCCAATCGCCGAGGTCGCGTTGCGCTGGGGTGGGAGTTGGCCGCGCCGCATCTACCGTCGCCTTTGTTCCGAGATGCTCAATGACCGCATAGTCCCACGCATCCCCGTCCTGGTGGCGAAACACGACGTAATGTCCGGGCATGGGGGCTGTCGGATTTTGCTTCTTCAGAACGTCGGCCTGCTGTGCTGCTTTTCCCACCGCCGATTTGGCGAAGTGGACGTGGTAAACGTCAGACCGTGTGGCTGACGACGCGGAACTGGTGGCGCTCGAGGCTACCGGAGAACTCGATGGCGACGCCTTCGCGCGTTCCGCGGGCGATGATGTCGGTGTTTGAGCGAACGCAGCGGAGGCGACGATCGAGACAAGGGCAGGGATGATTAATTTCATGACGATTCTTTCTGTTGAATTGAAAGGCTCGTCCGGAAACCCCAGTACCCTGTCAGGGCGGGCCATCGAAGACTCGCTTCGATTTGTATGTTGTTGTCGAGAGGGTAGAGAGACCGGCGGCAGCGGGTCAACAACTTTCTTTCTGACCTGTCGTTAGGCCGGTGCCCCGCTCAGACCGCCCGGGAGAGGCGGAGTCACATCGGGGGCGACGACGACTTGCTTCGGCGGCTTCTCGGGTTGCATCTTCTCGCCGGAAGAGGGCGGAGGGCCGGGAGGCGGATTCAGCATCCGACCGTGCTCGATAATGTCGCGGATCTGCACGCCATCGAGCGTCTCGTATTCGAGCAGAGCCTTCGCAATAATCTCAAGCTTCTCGCGATTTTCGGTGAGCGTTCTCTTGGCGATGCCGTAGGCGTCATCAATCAACTTGCGAACTTCGAGGTCGATCTCTTCGGCGGTCGCTTCGCTGTAATCGCGCGCGCGCGAGATATCGCGGCCGAGGAAAACGTAGTCTTCGTGCTCCCCATATTCGACCATCCCCATCTTCTCGCTCATCCCCCATTCGCAGACCATTCGGCGAGCGACGTTCGTGGCCATTTTGATATCTCCGCTGGCGCCGTTGGTGACATCTCCGAAGACGATCTCTTCCGCAACGCGTCCGCCCATTTTCACGACAAGGCTGGCGACAAGCTCGTTCTTGCGGTTGGTGTATTTGTCTTCCTCCGGCAGCCACATGGTGGAGCCGAGCGAAGGACCACGCGGGATGATGGTAACCTTGTGCAGGGGCTCGGTATGCGGAAGCAATTCGAGGAGAAGCGCGTGCCCGGCTTCGTGATAGGCGGTGTTTGTTTTTTCTTTTTCGCTCAGGGCAAGGCTGCGGCGCTCTTTGCCCCAGCGCACTTTATCGCGCGCTTCTTCCAATTCCTTCAACGTGATGCCTTTCAATCCGCGGCGCGCGGCGAGGAGCGCCGCTTCATTTATCACGTTCGCGAGTTCCGCGCCGGAGTAGCCGGGCGTCCCCCGGGCGACGACCTGAAGGTCGACGGCCTCCGCGAGTTTGACCTTTTTCGAATGCACGCGCAGAATTTCTTCGCGCCCCTTTACATCCGGGAGATTAACCGTGATTTGGCGATCGAAACGACCCGGACGGAGCAGCGCGGGATCGAGGACATCTGGGCGGTTCGTCGCCGCGATGATGATAACGCCTTCCTGCGTATCGAAGCCGTCCATCTCAACGAGGAGCGCATTCAGGGTCTGCTCCCGCTCGTCGTGTCCCCCACCGACACCGTGCCCACGATGGCGACCGACCGCGTCAATTTCGTCAATGAAAATGATGCAAGGCGCAGACTTCTTGCCCTGCTCGAACATGTCGCGCACTCGGCTCGCGCCCACGCCCACAAACATCTCGACGAAATCCGAACCGCTGATCGAGAAAAACGGCACGTCGGCTTCGCCGGCGATGGCGCGCGCCAGCAGAGTCTTGCCTGTGCCCGGAGGACCAACGAGCAAGACGCCCTTTGGAATGCGTCCGCCAAGCTTTTGGAATTTCTTCGGATCGCGCAGGAACTCGACGAGTTCCGTAACTTCGTCCTTCGCCTCTTCCACGCCGGCGACATCCTTGAACGTGATCTTGTTCTTGTCTCGTGCGAGCATCCGCGCCTTCGATTTACCGAAATTGAGCGCGCCCTTGCCCGCCATGCGGATCTGCTGCCGGAAGAGCAGGTAAAGGATTACGAGGAAGACTGCGATGGGCAAAAAGCCAATCAGCGTCTGTGCCATAAGATTTGAATCCATCCGGAACGCGAACGGAACACCTGCGGCGGCGAGGCGATCTTCCAGATTTTTCGCGACGCTGGCATAGACCGTGGTCCGGAAGGGGACTTGCTGGGCGGCGGTGGCCCCGGCGCCCTGTTTCAAATAAGCGCCGCGGAGCGTTTGCGTGGCCCGGCCATCTTCCACCACGATCTGGAGAGGGTTTTTGTTATCAGCGACGATTTCCTTATTCTCCAGTAGCTCGAGGAAGCGGTTGTAGGGCACGTCTTCGAGATTCGAATAGGCGCCGCCACGGAAAAGCACCGCGAGACCGAGGAGCGCAAGGGCGATAGCGATCAGGACAACGCCACGCCAATTGAAGCTCGGCTCTGAGCCGCCGGACTTGTTGTCCTTTTTGGAGTTTCGATCGGATGACATAAGTAAGAAGGCGCGCTTCCGGCGAGCGGGAACAGGCTAACATGAAGGAATTCCCATTGCAAAAGAGCAGGCATCACGCCGTTCGA
>JACDBM010000294.1 GCA_013694945.1 Chthoniobacterales bacterium | reverse complement strand
GAAGTGGGCGCCGTAGCCGTTGACGAAATAGGGAAAACGCGAGGAGCAGCCGATGCCGGCGAGGGTGACGATCTTTTCATGATCGAGCTGGCGTTTCTCGAGGACTTTATAATAGGAGGCGAGGACGGCGAAGTCGCCGCAACCAGGACACCAGGTGGGGTGATCGGCGGTGATGGCTTTTTTGGTGAGCTTCTCGCGGATGAGCTCAGGCGGGGCGGCGTCGATGGAGGTGGCGTGGGTGATTTCTTCGGTGGGCATGGTGGGGAATTAGTTGGTTAGGCGTAGGCGAGTTTCCCGCGGGGCTCAGGGATCGGTCGGCCGAGTTCGCGGGCAGTCTTAATCCATTCTTTAATCACGACCTCGGCATTCGCCACCGCTTCGGCGTATGTCTGTCCGTCTGCCATACAGCCGGGCAACTCCGGCACTTCGACGACGAAGCTGTTGTCGTCATTGCTCCAGTAAATGACCATCTCGTATCGGCTCGTCATGTGATCTCGATCTTATACTTCACAAGCAGTTCACGCACTTGCTTAACTTGGTAAGGCTTCGCTTCGCCACCGCTACGCGGCTGAACGTTGATAATCTCCATGATGCCGATTTTGGCATAGATGCGATGGCTTCCTTTTCCACCACGTTATTCAAACCCGGCTTTCTCGATGAGGTGGCAGAGATCATCGAATGAGAAATTTCTGTCTGACCGCCCGGTGAGAAGCTTCGCTGCAAAGCTTTCGGCTTTGCTCACGCGAAGTGCTCAGGGTTTCGAAGTCCATCGCGGAATCATGTTTTTTACTTCGACGACCTCGTGCATGCGACCGGCTTCAACGTCGGCCAGCCCGCGATCGAGCGCGGCTTCAAGTTCGGTTGATTCAGGCTCATCGCTCATTGCATAAAGCTCGGCGCTCAGTAGCGCTTTGGCCCGCGGGTCCAGCTGCGTGATTGCCGTTCTGATTTCTTCGACCGTGCTCATCGAAATTGTCCGTTAGGAGTCAAAGTTTCGTTTCCGCAGAATGCGGAAACCAGCACGCTGGAAGCGTGCGCTCCCCAGTCCTGAGCTCCTACTTTCCTGATTCATTTGCTTTCTGCTCGCCGGAACCGGTAACAGCGATCGCAGCGTCTTCGGCGCGTTCGCTTGGCGGATGCTTTGAATGCTCCACTTTGCCGGAGGAGGCCTTCACCGCTTCGGTCCCGGGCTGAGTTGGCGTGTTGTCCTGCGCGCGGTCGCGCTCGGCTGAAACTGTAGCGGCGGCGCGGTTCGTTTCGGCTGCTAGCGATGAACCATTGCCCGATGCACCGTTCGCTTGCGCGTCGTTTGAAGCGTAGCGGTCGCCGAGACCTTCGAGGATTTCTTTGACGCGGAAGGTAAGGCCGTCGGTTTTTGTGAGGCTCGTGATCTTCGGCTCGCAGTAGCGAGCGCGCAGGATGGTGGCGAGCTGCCCGTAGCCGTAAACGCCCTGGTCGTTCATCTCGACAACTACGATCCGTTTGAAGTTCGCGAAGATCGGTTCGAGACCGTTTGGCAGGGGGTGAATGTGGCGTAGATGAATCGCGGCAAGCTTTTCGCCGCTTTGCCGGGCTTTCTTCACTGCATCATGGATCGGCCCGTAGGTGGAGCCCCAGCCGACGAGCAGGACGTCGCCTTCCACATCGCCGTAAACTTCCGGGACGGGAAGTTCTTCGACGAGCTTCTTCAGTTTCTCTCGGCGCTTAGCCGTCATCGCCATGTGCAACTTCGGGCTGCCGGTCGGATGACCCATCTCGTCGTGCTCGAGTCCGGTGACAAGCGGATATTTGCCATCGAGCAAACGCGTGCCCGGCGGCACGTGTTGGGTGATGCGGTCGAGGTCGTACGGCTTGAAGCTTTCCGCGCGCGTCGTGAGGTCGGGATGCGGATTCTGCATCAGCTCGGCGAGGTCCGGTTCGTCAAAGGCTTCAATTCGAGTCGCGAGCGACGTGTCGCTCAGGATGAAAACGGGCGTGCTGTATTTCCGCGCGATTCGCGCCGCTTCGATCGCGATATAGAAGCAATCTTCGACCGTCCTGGCTGCGAGCACGACGCGCGGGCTGTCGCCATGTCCGCCGTAAATCGCCTGGTGGAGGTCGCTTTGCTCTACGTTCGTCGGCAGGCCCGTGCTGGGGCCGCCGCGTTGCACATTGACAACAATGATGGGCATCTCGGCCATCGAGGCCCAGCCGATCGCTTCCGTCTTGAGGGAGATGCCGGGGCCAGCGCTGCCAGTCACCGAAAGATAACCGGCTAACGAGAAGCCGAGGGCAGTCGAGACTGCGCCCAGCTCGTCTTCGGATTGCACGAACAAGCCGCCGTATTTCGGGAACTCGCGCCGGAGAATTTCCATGACCGACGACCACGGCGTGATGGGATAGCCGGCGCCGTAACGCACACCGCCTGCGATGAGGCCGTAGGCGAGCGCCTGGTTGCCGTCCATCGTGATCTGCGCGCGGCCATCGGTCCTGGTGATAACCTCGAACTGATAGCGTTTCGCGAGTAGGTTACCGACGGGGTAGGCGTAGCCGGCGGTGAACGCCATAATGGCGGTGTTGACGATGCTCTCATCTTTCCCGGCGAACTTTTCTTTGATGAGCGTCGCCAGTTTCTCGACATCGAGATGAAAAATCTTGGCGATCAAGCCGAGGACGAAAATGTTCTTGCCCTTGTCCTTGGCGGTGCCGCCGAGCGCTTCGACGGTCAGGCCGGTAATCGGGACGCCGACGTAGACGAAACGCTTATCGTCGAGATCCGGCTCAACATTATCGGAATCGTAAACCAGCACGCCGCCATCTTTCAGAAAGCTGATGTGGTCCTGGTAACTATGCTGGTAAAAGGCGACGAGAAAGTCGGCTTCATCACCGGCGGAAAGCACTTCCCCCGAGCCGATGCGGACCTGAAAGATGGACGGCCCGCCCGAGATCGTGGACGGGATCGTCATGTAGGTCATGACATCCTGGTCGCTTCGCCCAGCAAGCCGCGCAAGAAACGCACCCGCAGTCTGGATGCCGTCCTGCGAATTGCCTGCCAGCCGGATCACCGCATCGTCGATGTTTTCGGCTCGCAAATCAGCGCGATCAGCGGTCAGGTTGGCGTTGGTAACGCCATTTCCATGACCTGATTCTGGTAGAGTAGAAGGAGAAATCACGCAGACCCTGTGAAACCTGCGGCAAAGTCGCCCCGTTTACCAGCGCAAATCGGCGGGCTATCCGCGCGGAGCAACCGAGCCCTCGGCGGATGAAATGGCGGTTTCGGAAACGCAGAATTCACAAAGGCAGGCATGACCAGGGTGCAGGCGGGAAACACAGCACGACTCGAAAGTGATGCGTCGGCTACTGGAGCAATTTCGCTACCAAGATTCAGAGATATCCGCGCGAGAGCACGAGCACGGAGATAAGAAAACAAGAGTAAGCGAGCCGCGGGCCGGATTAGAACGTAGAGTGCAGCGTGACGTCGCAATACCTGCGCCTCTTTCATCGGCATGTCCTGCGCTACATCGCCCGCCATCGGTTGCTCGCGTTGCTCAACATTTTAAGCGTGGCGCTGGGGGTCGCCGTTTATCTCGCGATTCAGATCGCGAATCAGAGCGCGAATCGGGCGTTTGCAGCCACGATCGATGTCGTCGCGGGGAAAGCGGAATTGCAGATTGAGGGCGCGATCGCCGGTTTGCCGGACACCACATTCTCTGCCGTGGCTCAGCATCCCGCCGTCGCGGCGGCTACTCCGCTGGTGCGTGGAGTGGTGACGCTGCCAGATCTTCCCGGAGAATATCTGCACCTTCTGGGGATCGATATCTTCAGCAACCTGCCGTTCCGCACCTTCGAGCTGACGGACTGGCGAACAGGTGGTGAGTTCGACTTCCAACGTTGGCTGGCGGAACCGGGGACGATCGCGGTTTCGGACGAATTCGCCAGGCTTCATCAACTCAAGGAAGGCGACGTCCTGCGGGCGCAGGTAAACGGAACGGAGCACACGTTGCGCGTCGCTTTCATCCTGCGGAGCAGCGGGCCCGAAGCGAGCGACCCGCATTTTGCCGCGATGGACATTGGCTGGGCGCAGGAGCTTCTGAGCAAAAGAGACGCGCTGAGTTCAATTCAAGTGCAGCTGACCGAGCCGCGCGCTCGCGACGCTGCGATCGAGAGCCTGCGCAAAATTCTTCCGCCGGATGCCAACGTTTCCACCCCAGCACAAAGAGGCGAGCAAGTGCAGAACATGCTTGGCGGATTCCAGCTCAACCTGACCGCGATGAGCCTGGTGTCGTTGCTCGTCGGAATGTTCCTGATCTACAACACCGTCTCGGCCTCAGTTGTCCGGCGGCGCAGCGAGATCGGCGTGCTGCGTTCGTTAGGCGTGTCGCGCCCTGAGATTCGCGGATTGTTCCTGAGCGAGGCTTGCTCGCTCGGGCTCGTGGGTGCTGTCGTGGGACTGATCGGAGGCCTGCTCCTCGCGCGGGCTCTCGTGCGGACAGTCTCCGAGACGATCTCGTCACTCTACGTTCTCCTGAGTGTGAGGGAACTTGCGGTCACGCCCTGGATGCTGGGTTCCGCCGCTCTCGTCGGGCTTGTCTCTGTGATTATCGCCGCGTGGCTGCCGGCCGCCGCGGCGGCGAAGATGGATCCGATGCGCGCGCTACGCGCCGGCTCGATCATCGAGCAGTCCGCGAATCTCTCGTCAGGTTGGTTCTGGAGCGGTCTCGCCTCCATCATCGTCGCGGGCGTGCTTTCGGTGACCGCGTTAACGACGGGTCCGCCGTGGATTGCATTTGGAGCGGCTTTCTTCGTCCTGGCGGGCTTCTCCTTCATTGTCCCGGCTGCAACATCGCGTTTCAGCCGAACCGCGAGTCGTCTCCTCAGGGCCTCTCCCAATCGCACGGTGGAAATGAAAGTCGCCGCGGGCAACCTGGCGCGCTCGCTGGTGCGGAATTCCGTCACAATCGCCGCGCTCGCCGCGGCGGTCGCGATGGCGGTGGGCGTGAGTGTGATGGTCTTCTCGTTCCGGCGCACAGTGGAATCCTGGATCGATCAGACGCTCGTCGCGGATATCTTCGTTGCGCCCGCCTCGAACGAAGTGGTCGGGCCCTCATCGTTTATGCCGGCAGAGGCGATCCGATTTCTCGAAAACCATCAGTCGGTCGCAGCAGTGGACACGTTTCGCGAAGTGGACGTCGCGATGGGGAAGAAGACAATCGCGATGCTCGTCGTCCACGGCACGGACCGGCGGCACCTTCGGTTCCTGCGCGGGAACGCAACGGAGATCATGCGGCAATTCGCCCATGAGCCATGCGTCATTGTTTCGGAAAGTTTCGGGAGGCGTCATCGCGTCCGTGATGGAGACTCGATTGAGCTAAGCACGCCAGCCGGCCCGCGCGGCTTTCTCGTCGCCGGCACGTTTTACGACTACACGCGTGATCAAGGCGTCGTCCATATGAGCCAGAAGACGTTCCTTCCGATCTGGAAGGACGACCGCGTCAGCAGTCTCGCGGTTTACCTCAAACCGGGAGGCGAGGCCACCGAACTGACCGGGCAGTTCCGCGCGGAGTTCAGTCGCACCGGACAATTCATGATGTTGTCCAACCGCGAACTGCGGAGGCGTATTTTCGAGGTCTTCGACCAGACTTTTGCGGTGACTTATGTGCTCCGCACCATTGCGGTGATCGTGGCGGTCGTCGGCATTTGCCTGACGCTGACAACATTGATCGCGGAACGCACGCGCGAGCTGGGTGTGTTTCGCGCCATCGGCGGCAGCGCAACGCAACTACGGAAAGTGCTGCTGTGGGAATCGGCCATGATTGGTCTGCTCGCGGCGGTTGTGGGCATTGCCTCCGGCTTGTGTCTGTCTTTGGTGCTGACCGGAGTGATTAATCGGGCCTTTTTCGGGTGGACGATTCAGATGGCCTTCCCGTGGGGCTCGCTGGCGCTCACGCCGCTCTGGATTGTCGCCGCGGCGATCGTGGCTGGCGTATTCCCGGCGTGGCGGGCCGGACATTTAATGCTGGCCGAGGCATTGCGCGACGAGTGAAGAACTACGCACTCGTTTCTGTCGTGATGTTGGCGACTGCCGTTTTCGCGGCGGAGTGGAAGATCGCGGAACCGGGCTGGACATATGAGTTCCCGCGCGATCACCACATTCATCCAGAGTTCAAAACGGAATGGTGGTACTTCACCGGAAATGTGACTGATCTGGACGGTCACCGTTTCGGATATGAGCTGACGTTTTTTCGGCAGGGGATCAGACCGCCGGATGAGCGAAGCCCGAGCGCATCACGTTTCATTGTCGGCGATCTGAAGTTTGCGCACCTTGCGATCACGGACGTCTCGAAGCAGCGCTTTCAATTTCAACAAAAGATAAGCCGCGGCGCGTTTGGGGAGGCAGGATTCGACGACGGTAAACGGCTGGCCTGGATCGATGATTGGGTGCTGGCGACAAACGGCGACGATGCGTTCGACTTGAAGGCGACAATGAAGGATTGGGGAACGATCCACCTTCATCTCCGCGCGACGAAAGCGCCGGTGATCCACGGCCAAGACGGCGTTAGCGCGAAAGCGAGCGGGGCGGGGCACGCGTCGCACTACTACTCGATGACGCGGCTCGAGACGACGGGCGAATTTTTCATCGGGAAGAGGTCGCAGCCTTTCCGCGGTGAAAGCTGGTTCGATCATGAGTGGGCCACGAATCAGCTCGCGCCCGGGCAGACGGGCTGGGATTGGCTCTCGGTGCACTTCGATGACGGCAGCGAACTGATGTTGTACCAGATGAGGCTCGAGAACGGCACGGTGGACCCGACATCGAGCGGCACGATGATCGCACCTGACGGAGCGGGCACGTTCTTGCCCAGCACGAGCTTCCGAATGACGCCGATGCGCTACTGGAAGAGCGCTGTCAGCGGGGCGAAATACCCGATTGGCTGGCGCGTTGAACTGCCGGAGCAGCACTTGGAGTTCACGGTCGCTGCCGTCGTGGAGGACCAGGAGCTGGCGTTTCTGCCTCTGGTGTATTGGGAGGGCGCCATCGACGTGAGCGGCACGCGCTCAGGGAAGGCGATCACAGGGCGCGGGTATCTCGAGTTAACGGGATACGCGGGACCGCTGCGGGAGTTGCAGCGGTGACGGCTGCTCTTGTTCGTCGCGGCTGGTTAGGTTCAGGAGCAAGATTAAAATCAGGATGGAATGTCACGCCTGCGTGTGCCGGGCGTAATGAACTTCGACGCCCTTTGGGAGCAACCGTTTCCGGCCACGCTGACGGCGACGCGCGAGAGTAGCGCGACCGCCCTTGGTGCTCATCCGGGCACGGAAACCGTGCTGATGTTTCCTTGTCCGTTTCGAGGCCTGGTAGGTGCGTTTCATAAGCAGAGTCGCCGCCCGGGCGATCGAAGAGCCGGAAAATTAAAGGCCTGTCGCTGTTTGTCAATCCGAACGCCGCCGCTCACGGTGAGTGGCGCGAGTAACGATATCAGCATTGCTACTCCTTCAGCTTTCTGAAATAACCACTGGCCCATGAACGAGGTTGTGATCGAGCCGGCAACCTTCGAGGACCTCGATGAGTTGTCGATTTTGCTCGGCGAGCTTTTCAGCGTCGAAAGTGACTTTTGCCCGGACAAGGAGAAGCAACTTCGCGGGCTGCGGCTGATTTTTGAGCAGCCGAACCGCGGACGGGTTTTCGTTCTCCGCTGCGACCGCATGATCGTGGGCATGATTAACCTGCTCTTCACGATCAGCACCGCGGAAGGTGGATTCGTGATGGTGCTGGAAGACCTCGTGATCCATAGCAACTTCCAGGGGAAAGGCTATGGCTCGAAGTTGCTCCAGTACGCGATCAACTTCGCGAAGCAGAAGAACTTCCTCCGCATAACCTTGCTGACGGACCGCCCCGAGCTCCGTTCGCAGAATTTCTTCAAACGCCACGGCTTCTACGAATCTTCCATGATGCCGATGCGTCTGCTGCTGCCAAAGGATGCCGGCCGCACGGAGCTGACGCTGTAGCATTCGGTTACGCCCCGGGGCGTGTGGGAAAGTACGGCCTTCCGGGTTTCGGCACGAACCTGCGGAGGGTAACCGCTGACCGATCAGCGTTTTCGACGTCTCGGAAACGAACACGCACAGCTTCTGTTTCGTATTCTTGAGAAGAGGAGATGAAAGGGATCACGGTTTCAGCTTGTCTGATTTTGTCCTGCCATATCGCCGCGGCTGCCGAAGAAGAACGCGCGGTCGAGCGAGCGATCATGGTGCAGGAGCAACTCGCAAATCGCCGCGCCACTGGTGGACGGTCAGTAAGTGTGCCTCCGCCTAGTCTCTCCGGCGATGCGACTGGTAGTGCCCCCATGGCCAGCAACCGGAATGTTGCCGATCACCTCAGCATTCGCAATCCGAAGGTGCTTGAGGCCATGCGAACCGTTCCGCGGCACTGGTTTGTTCCCGCAGCCATGCAACGCGATGCGTATGCCGACCGTCCGTTGCCGATCGGTTTCGGCCAGACAATCAGTCAGCCGTACATCGTGGCGCTGATGACGGAGCTGCTGGATGCCGGCCCCGGCTCCAAGATTCTCGAAGTCGGCACGGGCAGCGGCTATCAGGCCGCGATTCTGACGAAGTTCACGCCCAATGTTTACACGATGGAAATTGTCGAGCCGCTGCAGAAGCAGGCGCTTCCGAGGTTGCAACGCTTTGGATTGGGCGGAGAGCGGGTCCTGCATGGGGACGGCTATTTCGGTCTGGAAAAGGAAGCGCCGTTTGATGGGATAATCGTCACTGCCGCGGCCGATCACATTCCGCCGCCACTTCTGCAACAACTCCGGCCAGGCGGCCGCATGATTATCCCGATTGGGCCGGTGCACGCTATTCAACGCCTCGTGGTGGTGGAGAAGGACGCTGCCGGCAAGGTGCGCTCGCGCAGTGTCCATCCGGTGAACTTTGTCCCGTTGACCGGCGGACCCCGCGCCGCGGGAAAGAAGTGAGTTCCGGGCGTTGGGCTGCAGGCTTGCTGCTCATCTCCGCGGCCCTCCTGGCTTTTGAGCTGCTGCTCATGCGCCTGCTGGCTCTGGCGTACTGGGGACACTTCGCGGGCCTTGTCATCTCAATCGCGATGCTTGGCATCGCAAGCTCCGGATTGTTTTTATTCTTTCGGCGCGACGCGGTCAGGCGTGAGTCGAAGACATACTTTTCCATTGCGAGCGGTTTCTTCGGGGTTGCTGCTCCGCTTGCTTTCCTGATCTCCCAGAAACTTCCGTTTACACCGTTTCTGCTCACCTGGTCGGCGGATGAGTACGGGCTGCTCGCCGCGCGCTCGGTCTTGTTTTTCATTCCATTTTTTGCTGCAGGCATCGCGGTTGGGATCCCTTTCGTGGCGGGTGTTCTGCCCATGGGCCGTCTCTACTTTTGGAACATGCTCGGTTCGGGCCTGCCCGCCCTGCCGCTTCTTTACGCGATGAACTTTACCCATCCCCTGCGGCTGCTTGCAGCGGTCGCTGTTCTCGCTCTTGGAGTCTCAATCTTGTGCTCCCGTCGTCTCCTGGCCCGAATTGGTTGGTTCGCTGCTGGGGCCTGTGTAATCGCAGCCGTCGCGCTGACCTCGTTTCGATATTCGGAATACAAGGATTTGCCGAAAACGTTGCTGCTGCCAGAAGCGAGGCTCCTGGAGGAACGCTACGGCTGGGACGGAGTGGTGCAGATCGTAGATTCGCCGCACACGCGTTATTTGCCGGGGCTCTCGCTGAATTTTGCCGGAACGCTGCCTCCTTCGCGGCTCGTTTTTACGGACGCAGGTGCGATGACGCTGGCGTTCAGAGCGGAGGATGTTTTCAGCGCTTCCGAATTTCTGCGCGAAACGCCGGAAGCATTCTCGTTCGCGCTTTCCCCTTCTCCGAGAATGCTCCAGCTTTACGGCGGAACGGCCGATCAGCTCCGAGCCGGCATCTTCAACGCCCGGCAGCTTCAGGCGCTGGATGATAGCGCAACGCGCGTGGCTGCTCTGCGGGACACGGTGGGAGAAGCGGCGCAGGCACTGATCCGCGCGGACGCACGTCAATACATCGAGGAGGAAAAGCCGTCATTCGACGTCATCGCCGTTTCCCTGCTCGGAACACATGGCACTTCTACCGCGGGCGCGGCGTCGCTCGATCCATCGTTCCTGCTCACGCTGGAAGGTTGCGCGCGCTTGCTGGATCGCGTAACACCGCGCGGCCACGCTCTTTTCAGCACCTGGATCGAGAATCCGGCGAAGAGCGGCGTACGGTTGGCGGCGCTTCTGATCGAGACGCTGCGCCGGCGAGGAATCGAAAACCCCGCGCCGCACCTGCTCGCAATCCGAAGCTGGTCCACGCTCTCGATCTTCGTGAGTCCGGAACCATTCTCGTTCGCGGCGATCGAAGCGTTGAAGGCATTCTGCGATCAAAACTCATTCGATCTTGTTTGGTTCGACGGGATCAATAGCGCGGAGACGAACCGCATCAATGTGCTCCCGGAGGAGTCCTATCACGATGCATTCGTCGCGTTGCTCGGATCGGACCGGCAGGAATTCATTGCGCGTTCTCCTTTTGCGCTGGAGCCGCCGCGCGATGATCGGCCGTTCTTCAATCAGTCGTTTCGCTGGGGCGCCGTGCCACAATGGATCTCGAACATGGGCCTGAGCTGGCTGCCGTTCGTAGAATGGGGTTACATCCTGCACGTCGCCGCTCTTGTTGTCGTGACGCTCCTGGGCGTGTTCCTGCTGATCGTGCCGTGTCTCTTGACGCGAGCACGGCCAGCCCCGCGATCGGTTCTGCTCTTTTTTCTTCTCGGCGTCGCCTACATGTTTGTGCAAATCGGAGCCATTTATCGCGTTTCGCAGCTAATCGCTCATCCGCTGCTTGCGGCCGCGCTCGTGCTCTCAGCGATGTTGATTGCGTCTGGCGCTGGTGC
>JACDBM010000291.1 GCA_013694945.1 Chthoniobacterales bacterium | reverse complement strand
AAGGATCCGAGTTCTTCCCCATTCATGAGCGTGAAAGCATCACCCACTTTTTGCGCTCGTCCCGTCCGCCCGATGCGGTGCACGTAATCTTCCGGATGCTCCGGCACGTCGTAGTTGATCACGTGACTCACGCCCGCGACGTCGATCCCGCGCGCGGCAATATCCGTCGCGACCATGATTTCGTATTTACCGCTTTTGAATCCATCGAGCGCTTCGACCCGCTCCCGCTGGGTGCGATTGGAATGCAGAACCGCGACGGAATGCTTCCCTTGTTTTAGTCTGACCGCGATTTTGTCCGCTCCGTGCTTGGTGCGCGAAAAGATCAATGCGCTGTCGAAGTTCGTTCGCTCGAGCAGAGCCATGAGCAGAACGAATTTCTGCTCGGCCGCCACAGGATAGACGGCATGAGTCACTGTTTCAGCCGGTGTGCGCTGCGCGCCAATCTCGACCGTCTCCGGATTGCGCAGCACCCAGGCCGCCAGGCGTTCGATCTCCGGCGGCAAGGTTGCGGAAAAGAGCAGCGTCTGCCGGTCAGTCGAGATTTGCTCCACGATCCGGCGCACGTCGGGGAGGAAGCCCATGTCGAGCATCCGATCCACTTCGTCGAGCACGAGGACATTTACCTTGCTCAGGCGCATCGTGCCTTGCTGCAAGTGGTCGAGCAGCCGTCCTGGGGTCGCCACCACGATATCGGCACCAGCGGCCGCTTCTTCGCGCTGCTTGCCATAACCGACCCCGCCGTGCACGAGCGAAACGCGCAAATCCGTGAAGCGTCCGTAATCCCGAAACGCCGTCTCCACTTGTGCCGCCAGCTCGCGCGTCGGCTCCAGCACGAGGCAACGAAACGCGCCGTGCTGCGCCAGATTGGTGAGGATAGGGAGAGCGAAAGCGGCCGTCTTGCCGGTGCCAGTCTGCGCGGTGCCGATCAGGTCCTTTCCTGCCAGAACGATCGGAAACGCGCGATGCTGAATCGGAGTGGGATCCGTGAAGCCCATCGCCTGTGTCCCGCGCACGACCTCGTTCGACAAGCCAAAGTCTTTAAATGACACGGCGGGAAGGTACTCGGATCAGCCAGTCGCACAACGAGCAGAGCGCGGTCTTTGTTCTCTAGCCGCGTTCGGTGAATCAGCATCAACGACCAGAGATCGTCATGGAGATGCAGCGTCGTGAAGCTCTCGGGCGTTTGTGCGAGGATAGCTCCCGATGGCCAGGACTCTGCGCATTCTCGTCATCGCCGACACACACAATCATCTTCCGCCAAAGCTGGACGCCTTCGCTGCAGGCGTGCATGAAATCTGGCACTTGGGCGACGTGTGCGCGCCGAGCTTGCTGAAGTCGATCCGCGAAGTCGGTCCGCCGGTAACGATTGTGCGCGGTAACTGCGACGAAACGGCGGACTGGCCCCTCGTCGCGGATCTCGAGCGCAATGGTGTGCGCTTTCGGCTTGTTCACATTCCGCCGTTACGGCCGCCAGAGAATGTGGATGTCCTCCTGCACGGCCACACGCACGTGCCTCGGAATGAGCGGGTCGCCGGTGTGCTCTTCCTTAATCCCGGCTGCGTGACGCGACCAAATCGCGGCGCACCAGCAAGCGTCGCAGTTTTGAGAATCAGCGCGACCGGCGAGCTGGGATGGGAGATCAAACGTAATCGTTGACCCGAACCGCTCGCAAACTGCGGAACAGATCAGCCGCGATCGGCAATCACAGGCGCGGCCTTAGCAACAATTGCCGCAGAGTTGCTGTTGGCAGCGGCCAGAGGCGGCACGACGACGGAACTCGAAGCGAACTGCCAACCGCTGAACGCAGTGCTAAGGACGATGAGGCCCATGACGGCACCTTCGAAGATTGATCTTCCCTTTTCTTCGGAGTGAACGAGGAGAGAATAGGTAGTAGGAGTGGTTTTCATTAGAAGTGTTCGGCTTGGTTTCGCTCTCTACTGATGCAGGGTCCGTGCCACGGAAGAAGATTTCTGTAAGACGACAATGCAGCGGGACTTACGCCGCGAGATTCGCTCACGAACGAAGCTGAAGTCTATCGGGCTTGGGAAAGGCCGGTTCCGAATTTGGGACGATCAGCTGCTTGCTGGCAGCCAGACCTCCGGATATTCCACGGGGCCCGTCTTCCGGGCAGATTAAGCAGCGGGTGCTGACTTCGGCTGCACGCTGCTCAACTCGCGGCGGTCCTCTTCCGCTTACGAGCTGGCTTGGTTTCTCCTGAATCGGCTGTGCTCTTGGCGGCCTTAACTTTCTTAGCCTTTTCGCCCTTGTCGTTTGCCTCGGGCGCATCGGTTTCGACGGCAGCATCAATCCACTCGATGAACGCTACCGGTGCAGAGTCACTCTTTCGGGCACCAAGCTTTACGATTCGGGTGTAGCCGCCGCTGCGGTCGGCCGCGCGCGGTGCGATGTCATCGAACAACTTCTTCACTGCATCCGCCTGGCGAAGCGTGGCGAGAGCCGTGCGTCGAGCGTGCAGGGAACCTTTTTTCCCCAGAGTGACCATCTTCTCCGCCAACGGACGAACCGCCTTCGCTTTGGCCAGCGTCGTCTTGATCCGTTGGTGCTCGATCAAGCTGCAAACCTGATTGGCCAGCAGCGCTTTCCGATGCTCAGCGGTCCGGCCAAGCTTAACGGTCTTTTTCTGATGTCTCATGGAATTGGTGAGCGCGGGAGCGTAAGGATCGATTACGCCTCTTCCAAGTCACTTGAGCCGTTCCCGCCGGCGCCATCTCCGCCCGCCGCGGGGATATCAACCAAACCCGGATCGAACTTCATTCCCAGCCCGAGCTGCAACTGCTGCAGCTTGTCTTTGATCTCGTTGAGCGATTTTTTGCCGAAATTACGATACTTCAACATCTCTGCTTCGCTCTTCTGCGCGAGCTGACCCACGGTCGTAATGTTGGCGTTGTTCAGGCAATTCGCCGCCCGCACGCTCAGCTCGATCTCGTTCACGCTCATGTTCAGAAGCTTCTTCAGCTTCATGTTCTCTTCGCTCACACCCGCCGGCGTTTCGTCGAACTCAATCACGTCTTCATTGAAATTCACGAAGACATCGAGGTGATGGCGGAGAATCGCGGAGGCCTGGAGCAATGCTTCATCTGGTGTGAGACGGCCATCGGTCCAAACTTCGAGGATGAGCTTGTCGTAGTCGGTGCGCTGGCCCACACGGGTGTTTTCCACTGCGTATTTGACGCGCGTCACGGGCGAGAAAATGGAGTCGATCGGGATCAAGCCAATCGGTTGATCAGGCCGCTTATTTTCGTCTCCAGTGGCAAAACCGCGTCCGACCCGAACTTCTACTTCGGCGTCAAACTTGTGCTTCTTGTCGAGGGTGCAAATGAGCTGGTCTGGATTCAGAACCTCGAAACCCTGCACAACCTGGATATCGCCCGCGGTCACCTCGCCTTCCTTGTTCACGGAAAGGGAGAGCTTACGCGGTTCGTGCTCCGCGGTCTTGAATTTCACCCGCTTCAGGTTGAGCACAATGTCGGTCACGTCCTCGACAACTCCCGGCAAAGTGGCGAACTCATGCTGCGCCCCGGTGATTTTCACCGCTGTGATGGCAGCGCCCTCGAGTGACGAAAGCAAAACCCGGCGAAGCGAATTTCCGACCGTGTGGCCATAGCCCGCTTCAAACGGCTCGGCGACGAATCGGGCGTAGGTTTCCTTGGCGCCGTGCTCGTCCTTGACGAGGGTCTTCGGCATTTCAAAACGACTGTAACGAACTGGCATAATTTTAATTTCCGACTGCTCGATGTTTGAAGCCGATGGCGGGAGGCCCATCAGATCGAATTCAAATCTTGAGTCGAAATTCTCCTCCAGCGCCGGGTTCCCCGTGGCGAGTACGGCTTCACGTCCAGTGACGGAATCCCAGGGACCAACGGCGCAACGTGTAAAAACTCGCAGCGGGACGTGGAATCAACACGACGTGGAGGATTTTGCAAGCGCTCCATTATCGCACTTTTGATCCTGGACTGTCGTGGACTCGCTAAGCGAGAAATAGGAATTCCTGTCCCGTGGCGAGTCTTTGGGTGGACCCGCCGCTCCAAGGGTAGGAGGCAGGCTCGAGTGGGGATGAGAAATGTCAGGAGGTGGCACTTCTCCTGCTTTGTCTTACCTCGCCGCGGAGCGCGGATGTCATCTGTTGCGCGGCGCGTTTATGTCGAGCGACGCGGCCTCCGGGGAAAGTCTTCGCCAACGTTCACAACGCCTCCGACCCAAACATGATCAGATACTTTAACCGCCTCACGAGTGTTGCAGCGCTCCTCTTTACCGTGGCCTTCCTCCTGCCGACCTTCGTTTCCGCCCAGACAGCGCCGACGTTCAGCCGAATCATCGTCTTCGGCGACAGCCTCTCTGATACGGGGAACGTTCGCGACCGCACAAACTCAAAGAGCGGCGGCACGGTTGATTACCCGAGCAATACCTTCAACTATAGCGATGGCCGGTTTACGAACAGCAGCGACACCGATCCAGCGTCGAGCACCTACGTGGGCGTTTGGCATGAACAGCTCGCTCGCACTTTCTTGAGCCTGCCCGAGGCGACCTACAGTCTGGGTGGCGGAACAAACTACGCGTTCGGCGGCGCCACGACCGAGAACGGCACTTCGGATCGCGTAGCGACTTCGACTCCTTTCTTCGGTGACGTTACGATTACAATCGACAATCTTGGCAAGCAGCTGGACGACTATCTGGCGGCTCGCGTGGTCGATCCAAACGCCCTCTACGTCGTGTGGGGCGGCGGCAACGATCTCTTCGACGATGACACTGCCGCGAACGTGACCGCAACTGCCGGTCGCGTGACTGCGCTGGTCAGCCGCCTCGCGAATGCCGGTGCGAAACACATCATGGTGCCAAACGTGCCGCCACTCGGCGAGATTCCGAAGTATTCGAACGACACGGCGGAGATGGAGTCGCTGAATGCGGCCTCAGCGAATTACCGTTCCGAGCTGAACGCAGCTCTTACATCCAGGCTCAGTTTCCTCGCGTCGCAAGGCGTCACGCCAACGGTTTATCGCCTCGATGTTTGGAAGAATACGATTCGCATCTTCAGCGATCCGGAGAAATACGGCTTCACGGACCTCAGCAACTCGTCGCAGGGCCGCTCGGGGGTGAATCCCGATGAGTTCCTCTTCTGGGACGACATTCACCCGACGACGGCCGCTCATTATCAGACCGCTAAAGGTGCATACGACGCACTGACTATACCTCCGACACCCCCAGCCAAGGCGGCGAATATCTCCACCCGGGTCGGTGTGGATACGGGTGAGCGAGTTTCAATTGCAGGCTTTATCGTGACCGGCGACACGCCGAAGAAGGTGTTGATCCGCGGCATTGGTCCTTCGTTGAGCGAGAAAAGTGTCCCGAATCCGCTCGCTGACCCGATGCTGACGTTGTTCGACGGTGCGGGAACCGCGAGGATTACAAACGATGACTGGAAGCACTCGCAGCAGGCCGAGATCATGGCCACCGGGATTCCTCCGACGAGCGATTTGGAATCCGCGATCGTCGCGACTCTGGCGCCGGGACGTTACACGGCAGTCCTCGCGAGCAAAAACGGAGGCACCGGCATCGGACTGGTCGAAGTCTATGATCTGGAGCCCGGCACCAGCTCTTCTCTGGGCAACGTTAGCACGCGTGGCTTCGTGGGCACCGGCGACAACATCATCATCGGCGGCCTTATAATTGGGAACGGGGACAGCCCGATCGTGGTGCTGCGAGCAATCGGACCAACGTTGCTAAACTCCGGCATCGGTAATCCGCTGCTGGATCCCACGCTCGAGTTGCACGATGGAAACGGCGCCCTCCTCGGCTTTAACGACAATTGGAAGAATGGCCAGGCGCAGGCGGTGCTCGCTACAGAGCTCGGACCTTTGGATGACCGTGAATCGGCTCTCGTGGCGTTCCTCACGCCCGGAAATTATACCGCAGTTGTCCGCGGGAAAGGTGACACCACAGGTGTGGCGCTGGTCGAAGCCTACCGCGTTCCATAGCGCTTCCTCAGGATCAGGGCCTGGTCTTCCAAGCTCAGTCAGCCACAGTATTAACACGGTTACTCCTCGCCTCTGTCCACGTGGAGTGTTCGCGTCGGCGAATTCTCCCTGCCGTTCAGAGGAAGCTGCAATCTGCCTTTGTCGGTGGCAGTCGCACGCCTCAGTCCAAACGGCCGGCGTGACGCTGCTTTTGGTCCTCTTCTTCGACGATCACGGAGAGCGGCTTCGTGATGTCGTCGAGTTCTCCAGCGCTGGCAACGCCGATTTTGCTGTGCCGTAGCGCGACCAATCTGCGGCTGAACGCTTTGACGGACGCGCGGGAGCCGACTTCGCCGGGCGTGTAGGTGGCGGCATTCGCGGCCGTGATGTTCATTCGCGCGGCCGTGGCAATCGCATCCTGATTCGCGCCGAGAAACAAAAACGTCCAGCTGTAGGTCCGGGTCTGGTGTTCGATCTTGCTGGCAATATCCGCCCAGCCGTAACGGCGCGACGCGTTTTCAAGTCCATCGGTAAGGATGCTGATAATGACCTGATCCGGTCGCTCCGGCTCCAATAACGCGGCCAGTCGTGCCCCGAGCTCGTTGATCGTGCGGCCGATGGCATCGAGGAGCGCGGTGGCGCCGTCCGTCGTGTAGGAGTCGCGGTTTAACGGGGAGACGTCCTGCACGCGAATCGACTGCGTGGGGACGAGGTACTTGTCATCGAAAAGGACAAGCGTGAGACGAGCAGTGCCCTTTGCTTGCTGCTGCTCGCGCAGGAATTGGTTGAAGCCGTCGATGGTGGCGTCGCGGCAGCTTTCCATCGAGCCGGAGCGGTCGAGAATAAACGCGATTTCGGTGCGCTCGCGCGAGCTATTGTTCTTCATCGCCGGAGTACCGTTGGCGGAGCGAAAATATTCTACAGGCGCAACCCGCGACTGCGCAAAGGAAATGAGATCCAGAAGCGCACGGCGGCCAATCGTAGCCAACGAAAATGCGATTCCACCCCCTGGGATGGCAAAGCAAGCGAGGATTGGGGGGAACGCACGACTGGGGCTGGCAGTGAGTGGGTTGGGTGGGACTCGAACCCACAACCAACGCCTTAAAAGGGCGCTGCTCTACCATTGAGCTACCAACCCCGAGAGAGCGTCCGTTGTAGTCTAGTTCGTTGGATGACGCAAGCGCGCTGGGCCTTTTGTGACGACGGTTTTGACGTCGCAGAAATCGCAAAGTCCGTTGTCCTCAGTCTCTATTCGCGTGGCTCCAGATCCTTGAGTAATTCCCGCAGAGTCGTGCGCGTGCGATCCAGTTCAAAGACCGAGAGCCCAGCGGACGCGGCGCCTCGCCAATCGTTGACTGGATCATCGCCGACGTGCAGAGCTTCATCGGGCGCGACACCACACAGCTGGAGTGCACATTGAAAAATCAACGGATCGGGCTTGTCGGCGCCCGCTTCGCTCGAGATCACAATCGCGCTGAAGAACTTCGCAATTCCGAGCTGCTCGAGGACCAGGCGCAAGCGGCCGTCGAAGTTTGAAATAACCGCAAGGCAATACCGGGCCTGCAAATTTTCGAGCACCTCCAGCGCTTCCGGGTATAGCTCCCAAACACCTGCTTCGGCGAAGCGCGCGTACGCAACTTCAAAGAACATATCGCGATCCAGATCCTTCGTTTCCGGGGCGACCCGGTCGAGGACCTGCTGGAGTAATTCGCGCCACCAGCCTTTGTCGTCGTCTTCCCTTGGCGCGCCAGTGGTGGGCCGCGCCGGCATGTTCTTCCAAACGAATGCGAAAGCCCGATCCAGCGCAGATGCATTCAGCGTGAGGCCAACGCGGCTGCCAACCAGGGCATAATGGTGGCCGACGCCATTTGGCAGGTGGAAGAGGGTACCTGCTCCATCAAAGAAGATGGCTTTGGTTTCTGCATGCATAGCGCCTTGAAGCCCGACTAGCAGTGCAGCGAGGCGGTGGCAAGCGGAGCGGCGCTCCCATTCGAATTTCCTATTCCATCGCGAGGCATAGTCGCTACTGTTTCCGCGCTTGTGAGGACGATCGGCGAGACTGTGCGAGCTGAGATCAAATGGTCGCAGTCAAACGGCGAAGAGGTCGCGAATAGCGTCAGCCACGGCCTGGGAGTGCTTGCAGGGGCTGTTGGAGCCCCGGTCCTTCTGGAAGCCGCTTCTTTGCGCGGCAGTATTCCCTTTCTGATCGGATCATACATTTTCGCGGCGACAATCGTGCTGCTCTATCTCGGCTCGACCGCTTACCACGTCTGGCCGCGGACCCGCTTCAAAAGTGTGCTGCGGGTGATGGATCATTCCGCGATTTTTCTGCTTATCGCAGGGACCTACACGCCTTTCACGCTGGGGCCGCTGCACGGTCCCACAGGCTGGAGCATGCTCGCGAGCGTCTGGGTTCTCGCGGCAGTCGGCGTTCTCCTGAAAACGATGAAAGGCGTCGATCACCGGCCGCGCGTTGCGCTCGGTCTATACTTGGGAATGGGCTGGCTGATCGTGCTCGTGATTCGTCCGCTGGCGGAGGCGGTCCCGCGTTCGAGCTTGCTCTGGCTTGTCGCCGGGGGCGTGGTTTACACTGCGGGAGTGGTCTTTCTGCTGAACGATCACAAACGTTATCGGCACTTTATTTGGCATCTCTTCGTGCTCGGCGGAACGACTTGTCATTACCTTGCGGTCCTTTCCTACGCGGCTTGATCGCGCTGGTTGGACAAAGACGATTCAGGCAGGCTTATTATCCCGGATGCTGCCCGTTGAACACAACGATCCGATCAACGCACAGATCCTCGCAATTTCAGAGGATAAGATTGACGGTTTCGTCCGCGAGCCGTTTGAGGAAATTGCGAGACGTTCGGGCGTAGCAGAGGAGATCGTGAGGGCGCGGATCGCAGCCATGCTCCGCGCCGGAACGGTGCGTCGTGTGCGGCAGACGTTGCTTGCGACCAATCTCGCGAACGGCGCGCTCGTGGCGTGGAACGTTCGGCCGGAACGGATCGAAGCGGCGTTCGATTACATGTTTCAAGAGGATCCTTTCTCCGGCCACATTGTCCTGCGTTCCACCGATACCGTCTCCGCTGGATCGGAGTACAAACTCTGGACGACGCTGAAGGTGCCGCGTGGTTTTTCGCTTCATCATCATGGAGAACTGCTCGCGGAGAGAGTCGGCGCCGAGCATTTTCGGCTCATGCCGGCGAAAGGAATTTTCGCCCTCGGCGTGGGGCATGTGCGACGGAAAACCGTCGGGCTTGGGAGCAAGGCGGATGAGCCCGCGAGAATGGCGCCGGTGCATGTGGCGGAGCTGAACGAGCTGGAGTGGAAAGTATTGCTGGCGCTGAAACGCGAGTTCGCACCGGAAGAGATCCAGCCGACACCGTGGAGCCCGCGCGCCGTCGAGGCCGGTGTTTCCCTGGAGGAGTTTTACCACACGGCAGAATCCCTGAACGCGCGGAGGATTATCGGGCGTTTCTCGACCTTCCTGGAGCACGTGAAACCGTCGACGAGCGGCCTGCGCGTGACGCGTTTCAACGCTCTCTTCCACTGGGCCGTGCCGCCTGGCCGGCAACTGGAAGCAGGGGGCGAAGTCGGCCGGCATCACATTCTCACGCATTGCTACTGGCGCGAAGCAGGTCCCGAATTCCGGAACGTAAACATCATGGCGGTCGCGCACGGAACCGACAAAGACCTGCTGCTCGATCATAAGCGCGCGATCGATCTGCACCTTGCGGCGTGTGGAATCCCGGTCTCCTACACGAACGTTTTCTGGGGCGGCCGGAGCGAGATAAAGCCGTCCGAGATTTCGCCGCACGTATATCGCGAGTGGCTTTCCCGGACGACGGCGCAGGCCGCCTGACGGGCGGGTGCGCGTCGCCAGTGAGCATGAATGCTCTTGTCGAAAAACTGCAGGCCGGCGTCGATCTCAATCCGAGCGATATAAGATACGTAGTGACGTTCCTGCTTGCGGAGGGCGCACCCGCGGCGGAAAAAGCGGCCCTCCTCACAGCCTTGCACCAGAAAGGCGAGAGCACGGAAGAGATCGCAGGGTTCGTCGATCAACTGATCGATCGCGCAGTCGATCCCATGATCGACATGGCGAAGCTGCCCGGGCCGATGATAGATGTCTGCGGTACCGGCGGCAGCAGCCTCGATCTCTTCAATGTTTCCACCACCATCATGTTTATCCTGGCAGCCGGAGGCGCCGTCGTGGTGAAGCATGGCAATCGCAGCGTCACCTCCTGCTGCGGAAGCGCCGACGTGATCGAAGCGCTTGGCATTCGGCTGGAATGGACGCCGCAGGAGCTAAACGAATGCGTGCAGCGCCTGGGTTTCGGATTCGTTTTCGCCAGATTTTATCATCCGGCTTTCCGCGCACTGGCCGAGATGCGAGCGCAGCTCGCTCGCTCTGGAACGCGGACGATTTTTAATCTGCTCGGTCCACTCCTAAACCCCGCGCGCCCCGGGCGACAATTGATCGGCGTCTATGCGGCGCGGCTGACAGCGGTGTTTGCCGAAGTCCTCCGTCAGCTTGGGCGCGAGCGTGCCTGGGTCGTGCATGGCACCGCCGAGAACGGCGCAGGCATGGATAATATCTCGACGAGCGGAGCGACCACGCTTGCGGAGCTGAAGGAGGGACGGGTGAGCCCTGCGGTTCTGGATTGTCGCTGGCTCGGAATCAACGCTGGCACACTCGCGGAAGTGCGAGGCGGTAACGCGACTGATAACGCGAAGACGCTGACTGGCGTGCTGAGCGGTGAGGTGACAGGCGCAAAGCGTGACCTGGCAGTTGTAAATGCGGCCGGCGGATTCGTCGTGGCCGGTCTGGCGCAGGACCTCGGCGCTGGAATCACGCTCGCACGCGAGCAGATTGATTCCGGTCGAGCGCTCGAAAAGCTCCGCGCGTTCCAGGATTACGACAAGAAAACTCGATAAGTACGGTCGAGGTTTTGCAGAAGGGCGACAGCAAGCTTCTGGCGATTCACCGGAGTGCCGCCAGCCATCGTCAGCGAACCTGCCTTCAGGCTGAGCTCCTCCGAAAAATCCTTTAGGTTTTGGTTCACATTAATCCCGATACCCAAAATGCCCAGGTTCGGAGAATTCGCCACCACGCGCAGTTCGAGCAAAATCCCCGCGACTTTTCGCTCCGCAACATAGACGTCGTTAGGCGGCTTCACGGTCGCGCCTAACGAGAGCTGCTCGTTGATTGTCAGCGCGACGGTCTCCCCAGCCCAGGCGGTCAAGCGCGACGCTTCGGCTGGGGGGATCTTTGGCCGCAGGAGAATCGAGAACCACAGACCTTTCCCGGCAGCGGACTCCCAATGGTTTCCGTACTGCCCGCGTCCGGCCGTTTGCCGCTCGGCGAAAATAACCAGCCCCTCGTCATTCTCGGCCGCCATCTTGAGAACGACATCATTCGTTGAGGTTGCTTCCCCGAGCACCTCGACACGGTTTCCGATTCGCTGATCCGCACAGGCGGAACGAAGGTCAGCGGCATTCAGGCGGTCGAGCGTGTCAGCCCGCGACATGCGTCAGTTCCAGCGATAAATCGATCGCGGGCGCGGAGTGCGTAAGCGCTCCCACGGAAATGTAGTCAACCCCGGTTGCTGCGATTTGCCGGATGTTCCTGAGTGTTACTCCACCGCTCGCCTCGAATTTTATGCTCTTCTTTTTGCCCAAGGCCACGGCTTCACGCATCTCAGCCGGGTTCATGTTGTCCAGCAGGATCACGTCGATCCCTTCGATCTCGAGGTACGTACGCACCTGTTCGAGCCGATCGGCTTCCACTTCGATCCGAATGCTGGGCCGCTCGCGTCGGATCTGCTCGACCGCAGCTGCCAGACCCGAGAATCCTAGATTCGCGATCAGGTGGTTGTCCTTCACCAGCACCATGTCGAATAGCCCGAAGCGATGATTTGCTCCGCCCCCCGCAAGCACGGCCGCCTTCTCCAGGGCACGCAGGCCCGGCGTTGTCTTGCGGGTATCGAGAATCTGCGCCTTTGACTTGCCCACACCTTCGACAAAACGCCGCGTCAAGGTTGCGATGCCGCAGAGCCGCTGGAGAAAATTTAACGCTACCCGTTCGGCCGCGAGAATGGACCGGGCCGCGCCCCGGATCTCGAGGATTGTTTCGCCACCTGTGAGGGCGGAGCCATCAGGTTGCCGGATTTCGATCTGAAGATTGGGATCAACCCGGCGAAAGCTTTCCGCCGCAACCTGCGAACCGGCTACGACTCCACGTTCCCGCGCCACAATCCGGCCAAAGGCTTGCACCGCGGGCGAGACAAAAAATTCAGAGGTTACATCGCCGGAGCCAATGTCTTCGGCCAAAGCAGCGCCGACTGAGTCGAGGGAAAGTTTGTCCATCTGATTAGCCTGCTTTGTTCGCACGGGACCAGCGCCAGGTCATCAGAGAAATCGCTTTCTCGCCTCCGATATTCCCAAGCACGAGCAGGCGTCTTAAGCAGGCGCAGAGTGATGTCTTTACGCAGAATGCGGGCTCGCGAGATGCCACGAAATTGCTTCCAGAGGACGACGCGAGGTTCTCGCCGCGACGGGCGCTTTGCCGGTACAAAAAAGATCCGGGCAGCGCACGCTAGGAGAAACAACAAATACGCAAAAAACGTGCAGCCGCCCGAATCGCCTTAACCTGTAAATCAGACAACTTGAGCTGACGCTCGTTCGATTTTTTTCTAAAAAATCTATATTGCCGCAGCCGCCTTCGAGGGCAAGCGATAGACACGACTGAGAACGCTTACAGCGCCAACTCGGACTGATGTGTTCGGGCGGCCCTGGCTTGCTCTTCGCGGATTTCCTGGAGGACAGACTTTATCTCACATTTCTCCAGCACGTCGAGGAGCGCGGCGTAATCAGGGTTGATCCGCAAATCATCGAGCGGGACCGGCAATTCCGTAGCGCAATCAAGCTCAACCATCCTGCGGTTTTGCAGGATCTGATCGCGTGCTGCGGCCAATTTCTCCCGCGTCCGAACGCTTTTCACGCTCTCCAGGTTGTTCAGCAGCGAGCTGAGGTCACCATGCTCCTTCACGAGGGCGGCTGCAGCCTTTCGGCCAATGCCTGCTCCGGGAATGTTGTCCACCGAATCGCCTGCAATGGCAAGGACGTCGCCGATCATGGTCGGCGGCACATCCCATTTTGCGATCACTTCGGTCTCACCCAGCAGCGCGTAGGTATCCTTCGATGAGGCGAGGTCAGCCTTTGCGGTAGTGTAAATTTTCACCTGCTCGGTCACGAGTTGAAAGAGGTCCTTGTCGTTCGTCGCGAGGATCACCTCATGGCCGCGCCTCGCCGCCGCGATCGCGTAGCAACCCATGAGATCGTCAGCCTCTGTGTTCGGAGCGGAGATGTTCTTGAAGCCCATGAGCGGTGTGAGATTCCGAATAAACTCGAGCTGCGGAATCATCGGCAGCGGCATTTCCTTGCGCGTTTCTTTGTAGGCCGGCTGCAACTCCACACGTTTCTGGGGCAGGCCTTCGTCCCAAAAAACGGCTCCCATCTCCGGCTGCAAATCCTTCAACATCCTACGGACGGTTTTCGTGAAGCCGAGAATGGCATTGGTCGGTTCGCCACGGGAGTTGGAAAGGTTCGGGATCGCGAAGAACGATCGGTAAACGTAATAATGTCCGTCGATCAGAAGCAGCTTCACCCCGGCACCGTAACTGAGGCAGTGCGAGCGCTCACACCTTTTCGCACTCGAATTCGCAAGCCATCAGCCGGGGCCGCGTGGACGCCGGGAAGTTCTTCCAGACAATGCTCAGGCGTCGCGAGATAATGTGAATTCACGAGAAACCGGGCGCTCTCTGATCCAGATAAACGACTGGCTTCGCGAGTTTCATCGCGTCTTCGGGAGCTCGGGAATCACGAAGGAACGCCGCCTCCGCCCGCGCTAGTTTTTAGCGGTATTCGCGAGTAAGGAACGACATGCCAGAAGAGTGGTTCGTCCGCGTGCAGGAGAAGGAGTACGGTCCCGTCGACCTGGAGACCTTGCGCGAATGGAAGGCTGACGGTCGCCTCATCCCGGAGAATCCTGTTCGCGCCACAGGCGAGCCCGAATGGAAGAGTGCAGCCGAGATTCCCGAGCTGTTCCCGCAAACGCCCGCATCGCCCGAGGGCACTTTCCGCGCGAGCGAGCCTTACCGCCGGCGCAGCTTTGTCGAAATTATCGCGGAGAGCGGCCGTCTATACCGGCGAGGCTTCGGGCAATTCTTCGCGCTCGCCCTGCTCGTGGGACTGCCGTCAATCGGGTTCAAACTTAGCCTGGCTTACATGCACTATGGGGGAGAAGGGGAGCCTGTCAGTGTCACGACTCAAATCGCGAGCGCGGTTGCCATCGTTATGCTCGTCGCCCTTCTGGTTTGCTGGCCAATTTTCCTCGCGGGGCTGCAATTTGGCGCCGCAGAACTGGCCGCTGGCCGGCGCATGCGCCTTTTAGACATCCTGCGCCGGGCCATCAATCACTGGCCGCGCCTCGCCAGACTCTCCGTTTACGTCTACGGCAGCTACATTTTTTGGACGCTTCTGCCCGTGCTCCTGATCCTGACGCTGGCAAGCGCTCCTTCCATCTGGTCGCTCCTTCTCGCGCTCCTGGCACTCGCCTTTCAAGTCTTCATGGCCGGACGCTTGTTCATTAACTTCATGTTCTGGCAGCAAACCAGTACGCTCGGTGGGCTGGAAGGCCCCGAGGCGCTGCGGGAAAGTAAG
>JACDBM010000286.1 GCA_013694945.1 Chthoniobacterales bacterium | reverse complement strand
AACCATCCGCCGATCTTCCGGCCGCGAACTAAGGATGAGATCGATTCTACCCTGCTCCATGATGGAGTAAGCGCTGCGCCCCACCCCGGTGTCGGCGAACAAACTCTGAATGTCGCGCAGTCGGCAGCTCGTTTTGTTGAGAAGATATTCCGAGTTGCCGTCGCGATAGACGCGGCGACTCACGCGCACCTCATGCCACTCGACACCAAGCTCTTGCCCGCAATCAGTGAAGGTCAGGGAGACTTCAGCGACGCCAACCGGCCTCCGAGCGTCGGTGCCGCTGAAAATGACGTCGGCCATTTCGCTGCCGCGGAGCGCTTTGGCCGATTGCTCCCCGAGCACCCAGCGCACAGCGTCGAGCACGTTGGACTTGCCGCAGCCATTCGGACCCACGATTGCGGTGACGCCTTCGTGAAATTCGAAGATGGTTTTGTCGGGAAAGGATTTGAATCCGACAACTTCGAGAGATTTCAGATGCATGCGGAGAAAGATGGCGCTGCCTTGTTATCCCAACCCACGGCGCGTGACAAGGCTTTTCCTACACAATAGAGGGTAGCTGAGCGGCCGCTCCACAAGATATTGCGGAACAACTAACTTCTCCGGTTGCCGGAAATACCCACCGTTCCCCGCCTGAAGAAGTAGAGGACGGAGGCAAGCAGAAGGAAAAGCGCGCTGAGTCCAAACTCTTTCCGCGTGGCGTTCGACAGAATCCAGATAATCACGCCGCACGCGACAATCGGCACGAACCAGGCGCCCGGGAACATGAGCGGTTCACCCTCGCCCCGCACATTGCGGCGCATCAGGACAAGAGTGGCCAGGCCGCAGAGAAGATAAAGCAGAAGCAGGGTGACGTTGGAAAGGATGAGGAGCTGTTCGAAGGTGGAGCTAAAAGCGAGCGCGAAGCTGAATGCTGCGTAGGTGCCGATCGCGACATACGGCGTGCGAAAGCGCGGGTGCACGCGCGAGAAAATTTCCGGCAAAATGCCGTCGCGACTAAACGCGTAAAGAGTGCGCGGCGATCCGAGCATGTCGCTCGTGATAAATCCGAACGCGGAGACGATCGCGCCGATCAGGATCAACAAGCGGCCGGCATTCCCGAGAAAACGTGAAGCGGCTTCGGCCAGTGGGGCTTTGGCAAACTGCGTCATTTCGCCGCCGAGCACACCTTGCGCGACGAGTTGGATTGCAATGTAAAGGACGGTCGTCAAAGCCAGCGCGCTGAAGATCGCGCGCGGCACCGTCCGGGCGGGGTTTTTAACTTCACCGCTCGGAGTCAGCGCTATCTCGATTCCGGAGAAGGCGAAGACGAGCAGAAGAACGGATTCGCCGAGGGGTTTCGCCGCCGGCCAGCCCGGCCATGCGATCAGAGCCGGTTGGATGAAAAACAGGCCGGCCGCGATGAAGATGAGAATTGGAATGAGCTTCGCGATTGTGACCGTGCCGACGGCCCGCGCGCCGGCTTTGACGCCGCGAACGTTGATGAAGGCGAGCACGGCAAAAACGACGAAGAGCAACATCATCTTGCCCGGTTTCCCTGCGAAGACCGGAAACAGGTTGGCGACGAAACCGGCAAATGCAGTCCCGACGCTGGAAACGCCGAGGCATGCATTAATGAAAAGAAGCGCGCCGGCAAGGAACCCAAGATAGCGTCCGAACGCGGTCTCAACATAGGCGTAGAGCCCGCCGCTCAGCGACACCCGGCTGCCCGCGAGAGCGAAAGACGTCACGATCAATCCCATCGCGAGTGCGCAGACGGCGAATGCGACTGGTGCCGCGGCGCCCAGCAGCACGGCCACGGACGCAGGGAGCACGAAAATGCCGGCGCCAATGGTGGTGTTAACAATGTTCGCCGTCAGGCCGGGAACACCGAGCGCGCGGACCAAACCGGAGTCGCGCACTTCGTCAGCGGGAGCTGGCATCGCGGCACATTGACCAGCGGGCACACTTCAGACAAGTCTTTCGCGCGCTGCTTCGCCGTTTGGGAGCAATGCTGTGGCCTCGCAACTCATGCGCACCATTTTCGACCCAGGCCGATGCCGCGGCTCCAGACCCGCGCATTCCATGCGTTAGAACTCTTAAGCAAAGGGCACGAACTTGGTTTAGGGTCAGCCCCTATGCGCGCCAGCCATCTAGAAGATTACTATTCCTTCCTGCGATTTCCCAGCATTTCGACCGATGAAGAGTATGCCGAAAAGCTGGTGGAATGCGCCCAGTGGCTTGTCGAGAAGCTGACCAGCATCGGGCTCGAAACGAGGCTCGTTCCAACGCCCGGACATCCTGTCGTTTGGGCAAAAAACAAGCATCAGCCCGGCCGTAAGACTGTGATGATCTACGGGCACTACGATGTGCAGCCGCCTGACCCGATGGAACTCTGGGATTCGCCTCCGTTCGAGCCGGTTTTGAAGGATGGCTACGTCTTCGCGCGCGGTTCGACCGACAACAAAGGACAGGTTCTGTCGCACATTCTGGGCATCCAGGAGACGCTCGAGAAGGATGGCCAGTTACCGGTTAACCTCCATCTTGTCATCGAGGGGGAAGAGGAGATCGGGAGTGGGAATCTGGGCAATTTCCTCTCCCAGAATTTGAATGCGCTGCGGTCCGATGTTGGCGTGGTTTCTGACACGGGAATGATCGCGCGAGGCGTGCCGACATTGAGCTATGGGCTGAGGGGCGTGACGGCTCTGGAGTTGAAGGTGACGAGCGCGAAGATGGACT
>JACDBM010000280.1 GCA_013694945.1 Chthoniobacterales bacterium | reverse complement strand
GCGCAGTAAGTCATCCGGCCAACCGGGCTACGTCGCTCGCAGCGGGCACCCCATCCAGACGTCCACGCCGGGTGAGTAATCTGCGCCGGCATACAGCGCGGTTGGTCACCATTCACCTGTTCGGGCGAGCAAGCTGTCGTTGGTGACGTTGCGAGCGAGACGTGTCGGCAAAACACAGTCGAACATGTCCACGCCGCGCGCGATCAGGTCGATCAGTTGCGGGGGCGTCCCGAGCCCCATGGCATAGCGTGGTTTATCCCGCGGCAGATATGGTTCGCTGCTCTCGACCGCCCGCATCATCTCCGGCTCCGGCTCGCCGACACTCACGCCGCCAATCGCGTAGCCGTCGAATCCGATCTCGACGGTCGCTTCCGCGCTTGCTCTACGAAGGTCTTCGAACGTCCCGCCTTGCACGATGCCGAACAATGCGGAATGCGGAATGCGGAATCGCCGCCAGAAAGCGTCTCCGCGAATTCTTTCTTCCGCACTCCGCATTCCGCATTTTACAGCGCGCCGCCCAGCGAATTGTCATCTCCAAGCTCGCGCTGCATACTCCCGCTCGCACGGCCACGGCGGGCAGTCGTCCAGCACCATGGCGATGTCGGTCCCGAGCGTCGCCTGGATCTCCATCGCGATTTCCGGCGAAATGAACGTCGGAGTGCCATCGAGATGATTCTGAAACCGGACGCCTTCTTCGGTAATCTTACGCAGCTTTGCGAGTGAGAAGATCTGATAACCGCCGCTGTCGGTCAGGATCGGTCCGTCCCAATTCATGAACTTGTGCAACCCGCCGAAATGCCGGATCACCTCCAGTCCCGGCCTAACGAACAGATGATACGTATTCCCGAGAATGACCTGAGCCTCCAGGTCCCGCAGCTCCTGCGGACTGACCGCTTTGACGGAACCCTGCGTCCCCACCGGCATGAAAGCCGGCGTTTCGATCACGCCATGAGCAGTCGTTAGGCGACCGCACCGCGCTTTGCCGTCATTCTTCAGCAGCTCGAACACGCCTACGTCTTCTCTAGGATGAAGACGCGCACAAATAGCGTAAGCGAGAATTCCTTCGCGACGGTCAGCCCTGCTGCGCGGAAATTACGGAACCAGTGCGCTCGCGAATAGAAATGGAAAAAGCCGGGGCCGAAGGCAAGGAAATTAGGTAGATCGCGAAGGTGCTCAACGACAATGATCCGTCCATCAGCTTGCAAGCTGCGGCGCAATTCGCGCAAGAGCTGGATGCGTGACTCCGGCTCACGGAGCTCATGCGCAGCGGAGATCAGAAACGCAGCCTCAAGTTCCTCGTCAACCATCGGTAGAGATCGGGAGTCGACTGGCTCGGCGGACGGCTGGCCAGAGGCAAGCTTTCGCGCGCGCGCGATTGAGGGCTCTGTCATTCGGCGCGCATCGAAGAAGTCGAGAATGCGGTATTCACTGGCAGGAAACCGCTCTGTCAGAATGGCGCTGAATTCGTCGAGGCCCGCGTGCAGGTTTGCGTAGCGACGAGGTGCCTGCGGAAGGGCCGCCGACAACCAGTCGCCGCGATAAATTCCCGCCAGGTCGTACACGTAGTGCGCTACGCCGAGAGAAACCAGAAGCCAAAAGGTAGCGAGTGCGATCGCGACAAATGCTGCCATTCGGACGCCGCTCGGCAGCGGAATCACGGCGACGACGACCATGCCGGCCGTGAGCCCGACCGCGGCGGCCGCATACATGGCCAGTTAAAGCGCAGAATTTGGCGGCTCCTTGAAAACGGCCGCGGAGCGGCGGCATCACGGTGATTGTCGGAGCGGTTCCACAACGCCGCGCTTCCAGCGGTAAGGAATGTCGGCGACGTGGAAGGCGCTCGCCAGCACGGGTCGCGTTCGCCGGAACGGCGCTGAGTCAAAGAACGAACTTCGCAGGACCTGCACATTGACCGGCCGCGGGCGCCATTTCTGGCGCACGCCTTCAATCACCACAATCGAGTTCGTCTCCGCTTCGTAGTCGAACGTGAATGGCAGCGGTCCGGCGAAAAGACGCGCCTGGTGCCAATCCGAGAACGGCGAGCCGGGCGGCAGATACGTTGTTTCGTGCAGATCGGCGATCACGTGGAGATCGGCCTCTTGTCGTGGAGTGGTGATGGCGATCTTGAGCCGCTTGCTTTCGATCGAGAAGACGACTTCGGCTAACCGGTATTGATAATGCGTCAACAGGTTGCCGAACCGAACCATCCGTTGGGAATCGGTGTCGCTTCGCAAGATTCTTGGCCCGCGAAGCGTGCGGCCGCCCTTAGTTTCAAATCGAGCGAAGATGCGGTAGCCCGACAGGAAGAAGTCCTGACCAAAGGCTTGTGGCAGAAAGGCGGGGCGCAGGCCTTCAGTCTGTACCATTGCGATCGCCAGGAACCCGAAATCACGGAAGGAATCGAGCACCAACCCGGGAGGCAAGAGCGGCGTGAGAATGTCCCGCGGCAGCGCGTAGCAAAGAACAAGGGAGTGGCGGAAGTTTGCTACGACGGGAAGCGGATGGCGTTTTAGCCGATGCAGAACAGTTGAGTTCATTCTCGGTGGCGCGATTTCTCCGGCGACAAGACCCAGACGGTGTACGCGCACGCGATGAGGCACACGTCTTTTATGAGCGCGCCGAACGGATCCGTCAGCAGCGCCGGGTTGCCTTGTGCTACCAGGACGATCAGGACGCACATCCACGCGGTGGCGAACACAGCGGCAAGGCGTTCCGCCATTCCGCTCAGCAACCAAAGGCCGACGAGGCCTGCGCTACACCCATGATCTGCAACGTCAGTTCAGGCGCGCCGAAGTTCAGGCCAGATTGCCGGATGAGTTGCGTCTGCTCTGTTCGGGGGAGGAGGAGCTTCGGGATAATGCCCTCATAAAGCCAGACGAGAGCAAGCGCGAGGCGAGAGACGATGCGGATGCGCCGCATCTTGCTGGTGGAATCGGCGGGCGTCAGGCTCATCGCTTCAGAAACGCAGCTGTTAAATACAGGCAGCCGAGCGCGCCGTATCCGAGAAAGAGCAGCCAATGCAGCGCAGTCTGGAGGCGCTGACCGCGCCAGTGCTGTGGCTGTAATGCGTCCACTGCAACACGAGCGGATTGCCCAGAACGAACCGATCGTCGCTGCCAGCCACACCGCGGTTGCATCGCTGCCGGACGCCATGTGGCGCGCAAAACGCCAGGTGAGAAGCGCGAACGCGGCAACCGTCACGCTGATGAAGACGACATGGACAAGACTTCGCTGATTAACAGCGGTGCTCGCTCTAGATCAGCGCGCCAGTTCATCAGCCGCTCGAGCGACAGGTTGATCACCGCGATGCCGAGTTGCGCGACCGCAGCGATGCGCAATCCGATCTCAAGCAGCGGCTCTGCTTTCCATTCCATAGAGATTGCGCAATGCGTCGGTGAGCTGCGGATAATCAAAGGTAAAGCCAGCTTCAACGAAGCGGCTGGATATGCAGCGGTAGCTTTGCAGGGCGAGGTCGCCTTCTGTGCCCATGAGCCACGCGCCCAAGCGAACGAGCGGCGCGGGTGTAGGCGGACTCCACGGCCGGTGAAGGACGCGACGAAGCTGGCGCATGAATTCGGCGTTGGTTATCGGCTCGGGCGCGACCGCGTTAAACGGTCCGGTGAGATCATGTCGCTCCATGGCGAAGGCGAACATTCGGTTGAGATCGTTCCTGTGAATCCAGCTCATGAACTGACGTCCGTCGCCGGCGGCACCGCCAAGGCGCAATCGAGTGAGCCGCGCCAATACTGCCAGCGCACCGCCACTGCGCCCGAGAACCATACCAATGCGCAGGATCACTTTGCTCGTGGCGGGAAGCTCAAGCCGCTCGAATGCGCCCTCCCACTCCTGGCATACCTTGGCCATGAACCCGCCACCCGCGGGCGCCTTTTCGTCGAGAATGCGATCGCCCGAGTCTCCGTAGAATCCGATTCCGCTCGCCTGGATGAATGCGTTCGGCGGCCGTGTGCAGTGCGCGATCGCCTCACCCAGGACACGCACTGAGTCCACCCGGGAAGCCAGGATCTCGCGGCGATTCTCCGGCGTGTGACGGCAGTTCACCGATTTGCCGGTGAGGTTCACGATTGCGACCGCGCCGTCGAGAACATGTGCCCAATCGCCAACGGTTCGGCCGTTCCACTGAGCGAATTCTATGACACCTTCGACTGCCGGAAGGCGCCGGGTCAATACCGCGACGTCATAACCACGGCTGACCAGCATGCGGGCGAGCGCTTGACCGATAAAGCCGCTGCCGCCTGCGACCACGACGCGTCCCATCATGCGCGCTCCTTTTTCGTGATGCCGAGAAGGCGCAGGACTTTGGCGGTGGATTTTGCCGTCTTGATCAGCGCCGCCGTCGAAAGGTTTTCCAGCTGCGCGAACGTCGTCGTGCCGATCTCAAAGAACTGAAGAAGCTCCAGAAGCCGGGCCCGAACATAGCGATCGCCAGGCTTCTGCTTGCCTGCTTCCGCGATGCACTCGCGCAGCATCTGTACAGTCGGGTCGACTTCCCGCTTCTTCCGTTCTCGAGCGATGATGCGAAACATTTCGAAAGCGTCCTTGAGCGTTTCGAAATGATCACGCCGATCGCCGGGCAGATGGACCAAGCGAACGATCCCCCAATTCTGCAGCTCCCATAGACTGTTGCTGGCATTCGAGCGAGCAATTCCCAATGTCTCCGAGATTTGGTCGGCACGGAGGGGATGAGCCGAGACAAGAAGCAGCGCATGGATTTGGGCCACCGTTCGATTGATGCCCCAGCGGAATCCCATTTCCCCCCAATGGAGGATGAATTTCTGACTCACAGGATCGAGCAGTGTGAGCCGACGTTCAGCCATTTCTGTTTATACAGAAATAAACGAACGCTGTCCAACAGCATTTCTTCGATTCCCGCTAATGAGAGGGGCCCCGGTTCAGTTCTCAGGTCGCCGTAAATTGATGCAAATCTGAAGTGCCGAATCACCGCCAGCCCCGGCTTAACAAGCAGAAGGACATGTGTTCCCGAGAATGACCTGAGCCTCCCGCTCTCGCAGCTCCTGTGGGCTGACCGCTTTAACCGACCCTTGCGTACCCACTGGCACGAAAGCGGGCGTTTCGATCACGCCGTGCGCAGTCGTTAGGCGACCGCGCCGCGCTTTGCCGTCATTCTTTAGCAGCACGAACATGCACCTCATCCTGAGCGAAGGGAGAGCACCTCGCGAACGACCGCACGATCTTGCGCGCCGTCGCCAGCTCTCGGGCCGCAGCCATCAGTTGCTGCACCCTGAAGTGGCGGGACAGCGCCCACGCCGTCTCTGTTCGCCGTTGCTTCTTGCCTGGTTTGCGCGTCTCAGCCACGATCGCGCCATCCTCCACTTCTCGTGACCAACCACCGAACTAACACTGTCGCGAGCCCGGTGAAGCTGGCCTCGCCATCGCAGAAAGCGACCCCGCTATGGAGGATCGGTTACATCGTCGCGGTAATTTTTCTCTTTATCATGGCGGCATACTCCCGCTTTTCGCTGCCCCTGGATTCGGTGGCAGATGCCGACTTGCCCGGCTATCTCTGGCCGGCGCTGTCGAAATTGCAGGGGAACGCCTTCGTTCACGTTAACGGGTTGAACTTTATCTATCCCGGAATGCTGCTAGCGACCCTGCGCACTTGCGCCGATTTCCGAGCGATATCGGTCGTGCAGCATCTTCTCGGTCTCGCCGCGGGAGGATTGTTTCTGTTGAGCTGGAATCGTCTGGCGGATTTTCTGCCGCGATCGCCTATGCCTCGGCCGCTTCACCAAGCGCTGGGCCTGACAGGGGTGGCAGTTTATCTGTTTTCGAATACTCCGATTCTGCTCGAGCTGCGGATTCGCGTGGATGCGATCTGCATGTTTTTGGCGGCGCTTTCGACCTGGCTGACTCTGCAATCTATTTACTACCGGGCGATTTCGCCGCGGGAGGAGAAGGCAATAATCTACGGAGTCGCGGCGCTCGGTGCGGCTTTCCTGACTGCCTCCATGAAACCGAGTTTCACTTTGTTCGCGCTGTTCCTCGTGCTGCCGGTGCTCTGGCTATGGGTTCGATCAGGAAAGCGCCTTGTTTTCTTCGCGGCCGGCGCGGCGCTGATCCTGGTGATTGCGCTGCCGGAAAAATTGCTGCAACGAGACGATCCGACCAGCAGAACCTTCCTGCCGAGAACGCTGTTTGCGGTTCACGCATTCATCATCCGGGCGCAAATGGAACGTGATTTGCAAACCGGGGCGATCGGGAGCTATTCGCGTGAATGGCTGCAGTCGGCCTGTGATGACCTCGGTGCGGCAATGCAACACACAGACCCGGTCTACAAGCCATTCACTACGCTTGGTTATCATCCCGATTATCTCATGAAAGGTAAGAACGCGCTTTTTTCCCACTGGGCAGTTCAACTCGGCGGCGAAAAGCCATTGCTGCGCTTTCTGAAATATTATTATTGGCGCTCGCTTTTCCATCGCCCGCTTGATTTTGGGAGGAAGATCGCGCGCCAGTTGGCGATTTTCTACGCCCCGGTGTGCCCGGCATTCGCGGTGAAAGGAAACGTGCCGTTGTATCGTAATTACATCCGCAGTGCGACTGTTCTCAGTGCGCCCGATGTTCACGGGATGATCGCCGGCTTCGAATGGGGCGCGGCGTATGCGAAGCGAACAACGGACCTGTCCGCCACTCGTGTCGTAATCCACGAACCGGACGGAGTGAAGGTGTTGAACGGGCTCTTTGCGCGGAGCTACGTGCCGGTGCTACTGGTGAGTGTCGTGCTGGCGTTGTCGACCTTGTGGCGCTGGCGTGCGGGGCTGGAGGAGAGATGGGCGGCTTTTATTGTGTTGTTGCTCTACCTCGCAAATTTCGGAAACACGCTAGGCATTTCGATCGTCCACACGATGGAAGTGGAGCGCTACTCGGTCGTGCAATTCAGCGCCGCCTTGTTCGCGCAACTCTGGGCAGTGCGGTGGCTGAGCGAGCTTCTGTGGCGGCGATTTCGCAGCGGCAACGTCGCTCACGACTCTGACGGGCTGGGTATCGAGCACGGGTGAGACGCGGCACTGAGTCCACACGGGAAGCCAAGATCTCTCGGTGATTCTCCGGCGTGTGACGGCAGTTCACCGACTTGCCGATGAGGTTCACGATTGCGATCGCGCCGTCGAGCAGGATGGGCGGCGACAGGCGGCCCGCGGCCTGCAGCTTTTGGTTTGCGAATTTGGGCGGCGCAGCTTCGTTAGGCCGCACAGGTGCCCGTCTTGCGCCAGCAGAAAACACTCAGCAGTTTCATCTTTTTCAGCCGCTGGTTGTAGGCGCCGCTCTACTTTGGGTTAATCGTGGCGCAGTGCGTTTACGTTTATCGGTTCCTGATCGAGCTCTGCATTTGATCATCGGGGCGCCGACTCTGACGGAGCCGCAGATCATGCTCATGGTCCTCGCTCTGATCGATTTGGTGATGATCGC
>JACDBM010000279.1 GCA_013694945.1 Chthoniobacterales bacterium | reverse complement strand
GTAGTGACGCCTATATTGGGGTGCTTATTGACGATCTCGTCACGAAGGGAACTGACGAGCCGTATCGCATGTTTACGAGCCGAGCCGAGAACCGTCTGTCACTGCGCCATGACAATGCCGACCAGCGCCTGACCCCGAAGGGACACGCGAGCGGCTTGATTGATGCCGAGCGCTGGCGTGCTTTCTCTGATAAGATGCGGCGTCTGGAGGAACTCCGCGCTATTGTAGCGCGTGAGCGAATCGACGGTAAGCTGCTCAGTGAGCTCCTTAAAAAATCAACCTTCACTCTCGATGTTCTGCCGCAGCGAACGAGGGATATAGCGCCCGATCGCGTTTGGGAGCTAGTCGAAACTGATCTTAAGTATGAAGGCTATATCCGCAGGCAAGCGGGCCAAGACCGTCATCTTTCCGCGCGCGACCTCCAGCGGATTCCTGATCGTTTCGATTTCTCGACAGTTCCGGGGCTTCGAAACGAAACCCGACAGAAACTGAGCGCGATACAGCCTTTGACGATAGGCCAAGCTTCACGGGTGAGTGGAATAACCCCAGCCGATGTCGCGATTCTATCGATATGGCTGTCAAAGAACGTTAAATAGTTGTGTCCTTCTCGCGTGACGCATATCCAACCGATGCTCCTGTTCCCTCATGTGGGTCCTGACCCTAAGTGTGCTCGCGATCGGGTATCTGTTTGGTTCTTTCCCGAGCGGATACATTGCGGGTAAGCTTGCTGGAGTTGACGTTCGGCAGAGTGGTAGCGGTAACATTGGTGCTACCAACGTGTTGCGAGTTCTTGGGAGGCGGTGGGGGTTCACTGTCTTCTTCATCGACGCCTTCAAAGGCTTCCTTGCCGTTTGCGTGGCAGCTCTTCTGGTTAGTCGAACGGCCGGCGCCTCGGGATATGCGGAGTTCTATGCGATTCTCGCCGCTGCTGCCTGTGTGAGTGGCCACTCCTTCCCAGTTTGGCTTCGATTCAAAGGCGGCAAAGGCGTGGCAACTTCGGCCGGGGCCATCTTTGGAGTCATGCCGATAGCAGCGATCACAATCTTTCTTGTTTGGCTAACCGTCTTCCTGACGACACGTTACGTCTCGCTGGCGTCAATGATAGCTGCTCTGGCGCTGCCCGTTACGGTGGGAGCACTAGTCCGGATGAAGATGACGCAAGGCACAGTCCTGCTGTACTTTTCCGCCGCGATGACTGCGCTGGTGATCTGGCGTCACCGCTCGAACATCTCTCGCCTTTTGAACGGCACAGAACAACGTTTTACGAAAGATTGATTTTCAAGCGAACAGCCATTCTCGGAGCAGGGAGTTGGGGCACTGCGCTGGCGGTGCTTTGGTCCAAGCTTGGGCACGAGATCATCCTCTGGGGCCACGATGGCGCGCGAGCCACGCGGCTTCAGGAGGTGCGCGAAAACCAGGAATACCTTCCCGGTGTGAAGCTGCCTTCCTCCATTCGTGTGACCAGCGACATCGCCCACTGCGCCAACGCCGAGCTAATTGTGTTCGTCACGCCGTCCGTCGCAGTTCGCGCCGTGGCCGAGAGTCTTCGTCCATTGATCTCGCTCAATCGAGTTCTCTTGAGCTGCACGAAAGGGATCGAACCCGGCACCGGTCTTCGTATGACAGAGATTCTCGCGGAGATCTTCCCCGGACACACGGTCGCGGTCCTTTCCGGTCCGAACCTGGCCCTGGAGGTCTCGCGTGATTTGCCGACTGCGACAGTCCTCGGGTGCCGGCAGCCGCGCTGCGCCGAAGAGTTGCAGCAACATCTTGGCAGCGCGCGTTTTCGGATTTATTCCAGCGATGAAACCACAGGCATCGAGCTTGGGGGAGCCCTGAAGAATGTCTTTGCGATCGCGGCGGGAGTCAGCGACGGATTTGAACTGGGTGATAACTCCAAGGCCGCGCTCGTTACTCGGTCGCTCGCCGAGTTACTGCGTCTTGGAACGGCCATGGGTGGAAGTGCCAGAACCTTCTATGGCCTTAGTGGTGCGGGCGATTTGATTGCCACTTGTTTTAGCCAGCACAGCCGCAATCGGCGGGTCGGGGAACAGCTTGGCCGCGGTCAATCGCTCGCACAAATCACCTCGGGCATGCGGATGGTTGCCGAAGGTGTTCCCACCACCCGAAGCGCATTTGAGTGCGCGCGGCAATTGAAGATTGACACGCCCATCATCAATCAGATTTACGGCATCCTGCACGAAGGCAAGCCGCCGGAACAAGCTCTGGAAGAACTACTCGGACGCGATCAGAAGTCGGAGCGAACCTGACACGAGCGCTGCCATGTGAAGGCGCCACCTGACTCGCCCCCTAACGTCATCTCGTAAAATCTTACGCGCAAACTTGGCGAATCGCCGTCGGGTACAACTCTCGCTCCGCGATCTGAATCCGGGCGTGCAAAGTTTCCGGCGTATCGTCAGGCAAGATCGGCACCTCGCGTTGCGCGATGATCTCGCCGCTGTCGACTCCCGCATCTACGTAATGAACCGTGCAGCCGGTGATGGTTTCGCCGGCCGCCAGCGCCTGTTTCCATGCCTCCAAGCCGGGAAACTTTGGCAGCAACGATGGGTGGATGTTCAGAATGCGATGGGGAAAAGCTTGCAGCATCGGCTCCTTCAGCACGCGCATCCATCCCGCGAGTACCACCCAGTCCACCCCCGCATCGCGTAAAATCTGCCCGAGTTCGATCTCAGCTTCGGCCGCTAACTTGGTTCGGAACTTCCCGGGCGGAAGGTAGGCCGCGGTCACGTCGAACTCGCGCGCAACGTGCAGAATTCCGGAGTCAGGGACATCCGAAATCCCGATTCGTGCTTCCGCGCGCAACACTCGTTTCGCTATGCTCTCGAGAATTGCGCGGCAGTTGCTCCCCTTTCCGGAGCCAAGAATTCCAAGGCCGGGACGGGCCATCATTCGCCGTTCATCCGCTCAATCAGTGCCGAAGTGGAGTAGCCCTTCTCGAATGGAATGATGCGAATCTCAGCCTCCGCTTTCTCGATCACCGCCCGCTCTTCTGGATCAAGCGTCCCGGGCTCGTAATCACCACCTTTCACGTAAACAGCAGGCTGCACGCGTTCGAGAAAATCGGCAGCGCGGACCTCCGGGAAGATCGCCACGAAATCGACGCAGCCGAGTGCCGCGAGTACCTCCGCGCGGTCACGTTCTCCATTGAGGGGACGTGACGAGCCTTTCAGGGCTCGGATGGAAAGATCCCCATTCAGGCCGACAGCCAAGGCATCGCCCAGCTTTCGTGCCGCCTGGAGGTAACGAACATGGCCGACGTGCAGCAAATCGAAGCAGCCGTTAGTGACCACGAGCTTCCGCCCTTCTGCGCGCAATTGACGGGATATTTGGCCGAGTTCATCCGCGTCGACAACTTTTCCGCTCATGTCGCCGGTCCGGTCCGAAAACGCAGGGCCCGCGGCATAATCTCGAAAGTCGCGGGCTCGTTCCCGACCAGTTCACCATCGAGATTGAACCACATGCCAGGGCTCGAGTTTACCGTCACCCTGGCAGCTTTTCGGAAAACAACGCCTTCACTCGAGAGATGTGTGCCCATGGCGATCTGCGCGGCCACGAGCGCGATATCTCCCGCTGAATTTTGCGGGATCAGAACGATGTCGAGCAACCCATCGTTAATCGACGCTTCGGGTGCGATCAACGTTCCGCCGGCCACGTAACGCCCATTGGCAATCACCGCATTGTACAAGTCGAGCTCCAGAGGGGCCTCGTCGTCGAGCGTGATCTTCGTCCGATAGCCGCGCAGCTCCGGCAGCGCTTCCGCCGCGCAGCGGAGATACGCAAGCAGGCCCCAGCTTTGTTTGATTTCCGCCGTCAGCTTTTCGCTCACGCTCCCGCTAAAGCCGCCGGCCGAGACGTTGATAAAATATCGGACTTGGTCACTCGTTACCCGCACAAGATCGACGGGGCGCGCGCTTCCTTCGCGCAAGAGATCAACGCACTCCTCGATTGTGCCGGGCAAGTTGAGCATGCGCGCGAAGTCGTTGCCGGTGCCGAGTGGGATCAGCCCCACCTCGACAGCGTCCGCATGCGGTGCAATGCCGTTGATTAGTTCGTTCAGGGTTCCATCCCCGCCGGCCGCAATCACCAACTCGCAGCCATTCGCCACCGCCTCAGCGGCAAGGCGTGTCGCATCGCCGGCACCGTCTGTGAAGTGGACGGCCGCGGAAGGGAACCGCTGCAACTTTTCACGAAGCGGCTCCCGTTCATCGACGCGGCCAGCTCCAGGATTACAAATGATGCAGGTCTTCACGCTGACAGTTTGGGGAAAACATCTTCGTCCCGGCTTCTGAAACGGCAATCGGAATGGGGAGCTCCGGCGCCGCGATGGAAAAAGAAGGCCGTTCGGTCTAGCATGGGTCGAGTGGACGATTCCGTTTGGCGACCGCATCAGCGTGGGTAAAACTTCATTGCGTAGACGTATGGAATTCAAGCGGAGCGCGAGCGAACCCGTCGAGGCCGTGCCCCTCGACGATGAAATCGTCGCGGAGGGCTCGGATTATCGAATCTCTGCTCACCCGCTGATCGCGGAAGGTCTGGAGGAGAATGCTTCTCTCGTGGGCGATCTCCCTCGCTCCTACGGAACAGAAACGCT
>JACDBM010000236.1 GCA_013694945.1 Chthoniobacterales bacterium | reverse complement strand
GTAAGTGTAGAGCTTGCGGAAGCCCGGACTGGCCGAGTTACTGAAGCCGGGATGAAAGGCGAGACCAAGTAAACCCTGCTCGCCACCGGACTTGATCAGCGTGCTCATGTCGAGAAAGGGCGTCGCGTTGAGGGCGCCGTTTTTCAGGACGCGAATCCGGCCACCCTGCTCCACAATGAAGAGGCGTCCGGTTCCGTCATTCACCGGCACGAGTTCTACCGGTGCATTAAGTCCGGTGGCGATGGCTCGAACCTCCACACTGACAGTTCCGGTTGGAATGGAAGGAAGCTGTCCGTGCGCAGCGCTCGCGAGAACACAACAAAACCCAGCCAGCGCCGAAACGTAATTCTTGCCAATCATGACGGATTTCGCCTGCTCATGAGCCCCGTTCCTTCGTAACCCCTCCGGCACTTCGGAGTCGCGCTCGCAAAAGCGCTTCTAGTCACCATCGGGATTCTTTGTTACTTACGCCACCATGTCTTCGATGCCGGGCTTCCAACAAACGCTGGCGAAATCCGCGAGCCTCAGCGGCACGTCGCTCCACACCGGCGAGCAAGTCACCCTCCGGCTGCAACCGGCGCCGGCCGATCACGGAATCAAATTCAAACGCAAAGACCTCCAGGAAGAGCCGATCATCGACGCGAAAATCGAGAACCTGAAAACCGTGGAACGCGCCACGACGATCGGCGAAGGCTCGATGCGCGTTCATACCGTCGAGCACGTCCTCGCGGCTCTCGCCGCCATGGGAGTGGATAACGCCATCGTCGAGATGGACTCGAATGAGCCGCCGATTGGCGACGGCAGTGCGCACCCTTACGTCGAGGTGATAAAGAAAGCGGGGGTCGCCGCGCAGGAAAAGCCGCGTCAGACGTTTTCGGTGCGCGAACCGATCCACGTTGAGACCAAGGGCGGCTCGCTCCTCGTCGTCCTGCCGGACGACAAGTATCGCATCTCCTGCACCCAGGTGGGACCTGAAGGTCGCTTCTCGCAATTTTTCTCCACCGAAATCACGCCCGCGATTTTCGAGCGCGAGATCGCGCCCGCGCGGACCTTCGTTTTCTACGAGGATGTTTATCCGCTCATGGAGAAAAACCTCATCAAGGGCGGCAGCCTCGAAAACGCCATCGTCGTGCGAGGCGAAGCGGTCTTGAGTAAGGAGCCGCTTCGTTTCCCGGATGAATTTGTTCGCCACAAGATCCTCGATATCATCGGAGATCTCGCGCTTTTTGGGCATCGCATTCGCGGGCATGTCGTCGCCGTGAAACCTGGGCACGGTTCGAATGCGGAGCTCGCGCGCGCAATGGCGAAAGAGTACGCGAAGACGCTCCCGAGCATTCAGCCGCGAGCCTTCCCGCCCGGTGAAGGCGGGCTCGATATCAGGCAGGTCATGGAAATCCTGCCGCACCGTTACCCATTCCTGATGGTCGATCGGATCATCGGTTTCGAAGGCGAGATCAAGGTCACCGGAGTGAAATCGGTGACAATCAACGAGCCATATTTCGCGGGGCATTTTCCGGGGCATCCCGTCATGCCCGGCGTGCTCCAGGTGGAAGCGATGGCGCAGGTGGCCAGCATTCTCATGATGAAGATCACGAAGAGCGCGAGCCGCATCGGTTATTTCATCAGCGCTGATGACGTGAAATTCCGTAAACCGGTCTTTCCTGGCGACACGCTCTTCATTCATGCGGAACTAACGAAAGCTCGCAGTAACCGGCTCGCGAAGGCGAAATGCCAGTGCATGGTCAATGAGGCCGTTGTTTCGGAAGGCGAGCTGATGTTCACGTTTCTTTAGATGAAGCGGGGTAGTTGTTGTAGCCGCGGCGCTCTGCTGCCGCGGGACGCGTGGCTGCAGGCAGCGTCTTTGAACGCCGATAGAGCGGCGTCGCTACACCAGACGCGTGAGCGCAATGCAATCTGACGTGCAGATTCATCCGACCGCGATTGTCGCTGCCGGCGCGGAGATTGGCCCCCGCACGGTGATCGGCCCTTATTGCATCGTGGAGGCCGGCGTCGTGCTCGGAGCCGATTGCTGGCTGCAGCATCACGTCACATTGTGCGGGCCGATGCAGGCCGGAGCGCGGAACAAATTCTACGCCTATTCCTCCATCGGCCAGCAGACGCAGGATTTAAAATACGCGGGCGAGCCGACCTACCTCGAGATCGGCGACGAGAACACGTTCCGCGAATTCGTAACCGTGAACCGGAGCACATCGAGCGAAGGGAAGACACGTGTCGGCAGTAGCGGAAATTTTCTGGCCTACAGCCACATCGGTCACGACTGCTTCGTTGGTGACGCGGTCGTTTTTTCCAACAACGGCACGCTCGCCGGGCATGTGAAGATCGAGGACCACGCCATCATGGGCGGGCTCACCGCAGTGCATCAATATTGCCGGGTGGGTCGCTTCGCCATTACCGGCGGCTGCTCCAAAATCGTGCAGGATGTTCCGCCATTCATGATTGCCGACGGCAACCCGGCCGAAATCCGCGGCGTGAATCTCGTGGGCCTCGAGCGGAATGGTTTCGCTCCTGAAAGCGTGATGTGGATTAAGGAGGCGTTCCGATTGATCTACCGCTCGAAATTGAACACGAGGCAGGCCGTCGAAGCCGTGCGCCAAGAGCTGCCGGCGCGCGAGGAGATTACGCAAATCCTGGAGTTTATCGAGAAAAGCGAGCGCGGGATTATCCGGTGAGTTGGCGTAACCACCAATGGCGACCCAGAACTGACTCATCAAAGCTCCAACTTCAGCCCGTCGTAGGCGATGAATGTGTTCGAGGGAAGGTTCGCCTCGAACGTCTGTGGCAGTTCATGCGAAATGTGAGTAAAGAAAGTTCGCCCCGGCTCTACGCGGGAAGCCACTTCGAGTGCTTGGTCGACACTTAAATGTGTCGGGTGCGGCAGGGACCGGAGCGCATCGATGACGAGCACCTGGACACCTTTAATCGCATTTGCAATTTTATCCGGCACACCGCTGCAATCACTCAGGTAAGCGACATACTTCTTTCCTCCGCGCGAAAATAGGTAGCCGTAAACCTCAGAGTTTCCGTGCGGCACAGGCAACGGGGTCAACCTCGTGCCGCCCAAGTCGAATGGCCCGGTTACCAGGTGCGGCTCCGGTCTGAGATAACCCGGGAACGGGTTCAGCCCCTCGAACGCGAACTCAAAAACGCGCTTCAAATCCTTCATCGTAGCGGATGACGCATAGACCGGCATGCCGCCGCGGAAGGAGGAGAAGCGGCGCAAGTCGTCGAAGCCCATGATGTGGTCGGTATGCGAGTGGGTGAAGACGACGGCGTCGATTTCGCGAATGTTCTCCCGGAGAACCTGGGTGCGAAGATCCGCTCCCGCATCGACGATCCACGAGCACTCCGGCGTCGCGACGTGGATCGACGCACGCAACCGGCTGTCCCGCGGATCGGTGGAATGGCAGACCGCGCAATCGCACCCGATCATGGGCACGCCTTGCGAAGTGCCGGTGCCAAGAAAGGTGAGCCGCAGTTGAGAGTTGAGAGCTGAGTGTTGAGAGTTCAGAAAGGCTCCGGCGGCCGCCCACTCTCAACTCTCAACTCTCAAGACTCAACTTGCCCTCGATCTTAACCCTCCTCCGGATCAGGAACCTGGCCTTGGTTGAGGACCTGCAATGGGAACTCGCGCCAGGTTTCACCGCGATCACCGGCGAAACCGGTGCTGGGAAATCGATCATCATCGGTGCACTGCAACTACTGCTCGGCGAACGAGCGGACAAGACGGTGATCCGAACCGGCGCGGATGTGTGCACGGTGGAAGCCGTTTTCGCAGGAGCGGAGCTGGAGAAAATGAATCCGCGGCTTGCCCAAGCCGGCGTGGAGCCCTGCGAGGACGAGCTGATTCTTAAACGTTCGCTTTCCACCAGCGGGAGCAATCGACAATTCATCAACGGATCGCCGACGACCCTGGCCGTGCTCAAACTGCTGGGAGACGAACTGGTCGATCTGCACGGTCCGCACGATCATCAGTCACTCCTTTCGCCCGAGCGGCAGCTCGCTGTGCTGGATGCGTTCGCGCACGCGGAAACCGACGACTTCGCGGCGGAGTTTCGCAAGCTGCAGGCGCTCGTCGCAGAGGAGGCCGCGCTCAGCACCGCCGAAACAGCACGCGAGCAGGAGTTGGATTTACTAGGGCATCAGATAAACGAAATCACCTCGGCGAATCTAGCAGTGCCGGAAGAAGACGAGATCGAGTCGCGCTACAAACTGGTCCGTAACAGCCGCCGGCTGATCGAGCTGGCGCACGGTGTTGCCCTCAGGCTGTCCGAGTCGGATGACTCGGTTCTCACGCAGCTCGCAGAGACGCAGCGGCTTTTGCGCGAGCTGGCGAAGATCGATCCGGCGAGCGCTGAACTTTCATCGGCCCATGCGGCCAGCGTGGTGGAGCTAACGGAGATCGCGCGCGAGCTGAAGAAATACGCGGAACGGTTGGATCTCGATCCGGCTCAACTGGCGACGCTGGAGCAGCGCGTCTCGCTCTTCGAGACTCTGAAGCGCAAATACGGCGGCTCCATCTCTGAGGTTATCGCATTCGGCGAGCGCGCGGCCGAGCGGATGCGCAAGATCGAAGGCCGCGATGCAGAATTAGAGCGTCTCGGAAAAGAAATCGCGACCTCGCGTACCGAATTGAAACGTGCTGGAGATGCACTGCGCGAGCTCCGGGCAGCGGCTGCTCCCAGGCTCTCGGAAAATATCCAGCACAACCTCCGCGATCTTGGTTTCAAACAGTCGGAGTTCGAGGCAAAACTGACTCCACTAGCCGAGCCGCGGCCGAGTGGGTTCGATGCGGTGGACCTGCTCTTTTCGCCCAATCCGGGCGAACCGCTGAAGCCCTTACGGAGCATTGCCTCGAGCGGCGAAATCTCACGCCTAATGCTCGCGATCAAATCGTCGCTCGCTGCTCAGGATGCCATTCCATTGCTCGTTTTCGACGAGATCGACGCGAACGTCGGAGGCGAGATCGCCAACGCGGTGGGCGCGAAAATGCGCGCTCTGGCGGATGATCACCAGGTGCTTTGCATCACGCACCTGCCGCAGGTGGCGGCGGCGGCCTCCTCACATTTCGTTGTCACCAAAGAAGTCGCGCAAGGCCGCACCTTTTCCGAGTTGCGCGAAGTCCGGAGCAAAGCGCGGCGTGAAGAAATTGCGCGTATGCTGGGCGGCCAGAGTGAGTCCGCGCTGAAGCACGCGGCGACGCTTTTGAAGCAGCTCTAGTGCACTGTATCAGTGAGTTCTGCTGCATGGGCGGTTGTAGCCGGGGGCGCTGACCCCGGCTCGCTCGGACCTCTCTCTACCCATGCCGGGGTCACCGCCCCAGGCTACAATGCAGAGATTCGGGCCTATTACGACTGCACCAGTTTCATCCGTTACAGTGCACTAGTATAGGTCCAAAGGTGAGCAGAAGATGGGGTGTTGCAGCTTCTGGGGAGCGCACGCTTGTAGCGTGCTGGTAATCGCATTCTGCGATTACGAACTTTTGCAGCCAAAGCGGTGCCAGCGGCGCGTTCATCCGTTACGGACGCGGTGATTCTGTAGGGATAGTGCCTCATCTACACGC
>JACDBM010000228.1 GCA_013694945.1 Chthoniobacterales bacterium | reverse complement strand
CGGGAAGCGGATAAGGTGATCTTAATCAGTGGCGCGGTGCCGGGATCCAACGGCAGCCTTGTTGTCGTTAGGCCAGCGATCAAGAAAGCTGCTGCGCCGGGGGTTTCGAAATGAGCGCGCAAGTTCTGACGGCGGAGGCGGCCCGCAACGCGAAGATCACATTAATTGAAGGTGGCCGCGGAACGCAGGCAGTGCACGACGTGGTGGTCGCGATGCGGGCAGCGCGTCGTTCCGGTTCGGCGAACACGAAGACGAAAGCGGAAGTAAATCTCTCCGGTGCCAAGCCTTGGCGTCAAAAGGGAACCGGTCGTGCACGGGCCGGCTACAAATCATCGCCGATTTGGCGTGGCGGCGGCGTGGTGTTCGGTCCGAAGCCGCGCGATTACTCGAAAAAAGTTTCCAAAACTGTGCGCCGCCTCGCTTTTCAAAAGGCGTTAACTGAACGCATCAACGCGGGCGATGTGCTGACGATCGACGCCTTTGCGGTGAAGGAGCGGAAGACGAAAATGTTTCTGAATCTCCTGAAAGAGCAGACCGACGCGAAGAAGGTGCTGCTGATTTCCGATTCGTTTGACGACAACACCTACACGGCGGCGCGCAACGTCAAGCCGGTGCTGCTCGCGACCGCGACCGACGTGAACACGGAGCAGTTGCTCGCGTTCGACAAAATTTTAGTCACGGGCAAAGCGCTGGAGCAATTAGCCGAAAGGACAACCCGGGAATGAACGATCATTTCGATCTTATCCAGACGGCATCGTTAACCGAGAAGGCGTCGCTGCTGAGCGAGAAGCGGAACAAATACGTCTTCCGCGTCAGCCCGCGCGCCAACAAGATTCAGATCAAGGCGGCGATCGAGAAGCTCTTCAACAAGAAGGTGGTCGCCGTGAATACCTGCAACTACGCGGGGAAAAAGAAGCGCGAACGGCGCGCTGATTTCGGCCGTAAGGCGCACTGGAAAAAAGCCATTGTGACCCTGAAAGAGGGCGAGAAGATCGAGCTCGTATGAACCGGAGTATTCGAGTGATGGAGTTCTGGATTACTGGCGGACTCAAGCTCTGCATCATCCCCCGATCCCTCTATCACTGCATCACCGCGTAATTGTTATGGCACTCCGAGATTATCGCCCACTTACGCCGACGCTGCGCTTCAAAACGCTTCCGACTTTCGAGGAAGTCACAAAGACGAAGCCGCACAAGAGCCTCACGGAAGTGAAGAAACGCAGCGGTGGCCGAAATAACAACGGCCGGCTCACGTCTCGCCACATTGGGGGCGGACACAAGCAGAAATATCGCAAGATCGACTTCAAGCGGCGCAAACACGGCGTCGCGGCAGAGGTGATCGGAATCGAATACGATCCGAACCGGTCCGCGCGCATTGCTCTCATCAGATACACCGACGGCGAGATGAGTTACATCCTCGCCCCCGATGGCCTCGCGGCTGGTGCACGCGTCATGGCAGGCCCAACTGCTGTCCCCGATCTTGGCAATTCTCTTCCACTTAGCGCCATTCCGCTCGGCGCCAACATCCATAACATTGAGCTCGCGCCCGGCCGCGGCGGTCAGGTTGCGCGAAGCGCCGGCCAACAAGCTACGCTCAACAACCGCGAAGCTGGCTATGCGCTCGTTAAGTTGCCGTCAGGCGAGATTCGTCGGATTCACGACAGTTGCTGCGCGACGATCGGGCAGGTAGGCAATGTCGATCACATGAACGTGGTCAGTGGCAAGGCCGGGCGGGCGCGTTGGCAAGGGAAACGCCCGCACGTCCGTGGCATGGTCATGAACCCGATCGATCACCCGAACGGCGGTGGCCAAGGCAAGTCGAAGGGGGGCGGCGGTCGTCAGCACCTAACGAGTCCCTGGGGGCAATTGGCCAAAGGTTTCAAGACCCGTTCGAAACACAAGCCGAGCGACCGGTTCATTATGCAGGACCGGCGTGTGAGCCGCAAAAAGTAATCCGATATGAGCAGATCGCTGAAAAAGGGACCATTCGTCGAAGTTTCTCTTCTCGATAAAATCGACAAGATGAATGCCTCCGGCATCAAGAAGCCGATGAAAACCTGGTCGCGCCGCTCGATGGTAACGCCGGATTTTGTTGGGCACACCTTCCTGGTGCACAACGGCAAGATTTTTACTTCGGTTTTCGTGACCGAAAATATGGTTGGTCACAAGCTTGGAGAATTTTCGCCGACGCGAATTTTCAAGAAGCACGGTTCGCACACGGCGAAAGTGACCAAGTAAGGTGAGGTTGAGAGTTGAGGGTTGAGAAAACGAGCGGTGGCAGGCGGGCCTCACCTGTTAACCATAAAGTTTTAGCAGGAATCTTAACGGGGCTGCTTTCGGCTGGAGAGCTGAGGGCGCAGGAGAATAGTTCTTTGTCAGAATCCAAAATTGAAGACACTGGAGCGCAGGCGTCCGAAGGAACGCTGCCTTCGGGAAACGCGGAGTTGCGCCGCCAGATGGCTGTTCAACGTGAATCCGTAAAGACGTTGACCGAAAGTTTGGCGGAGTCGAATGCTGAGGCGGAATTATTTCGCCGTAAGTATTCGGATCTGCAATTGCGTATGGAAGCGCTCGGCCTCGAGTCGGCAGACAAGGACCGCAGCAAATTGGAACAACGCCTCCTGAGTGCGGTAAGTGACTTGCAGGTGATGCAGAAAGAGCGGGAGCAATATCGTGACCAAATGCTGCGGCTCATGGAAGCAATGTTGCAGTTGCTGAAAACCACGACAGGTGGCGACGGGAAAGCGCGCGCGGAGCTGGAAGCGCAGCTGCGGAGCACGAATGGGCTGGTCGCGAAAGCAGCTGGCTCGGACGAACCGCAGCCGACGTTGATGAATGGCAGTGTCGTCAGTGTGAAAGACGACTGGTCGCTCGTGGTGGGAAATTTCGGTGCGCAGCAAGGTGTAAAAATCGGAATGCCACTCCGGGTGGTGCGCGATGCTCGCACGATTGCGACGCTTCGGGTGGT
>JACDBM010000185.1 GCA_013694945.1 Chthoniobacterales bacterium | reverse complement strand
TTCGGTCCGAAGAGCTGCGCCGGAGCGACGAGCGTTTTCGTCTCCTGGTGGAAGGTGCCCGTGACTACGCCATGTTCCTGCTCGATCGGGGCAACATCATCACTTTCTGGAGCAGCGGAGCTGAACGGGTCTTTGGTTGGACCCAGGAAGAAGCCGTCGGTCAGAGCGGCGAAATGATCTTTACGGCGGAGGATCGCGCGAGCGGCGCGGTCGAAAGAGAGATCAAGACCGCGCTTGACGAAGGTCGCGCGGCCGAACGCCGTTTCCACTTGCGCAAGGATGGCTCGCGGTTCTGGGCTGATGGCGTGCTCATGCGACTGGATGACCAACGCGACAGGCTCCGCGGATACGCCAAGGTAGCGCGCGATGCCACGGATCAGCGCCGGATCGAAGACGAATTGCGGCACGCCCGCGATGAAATGGAGCAACGTGTTCTGGAACGGACGAGGGATCTGCTGACGACAAACGCGGAGCTGGAGCGAACGATGGCGCAGCGGCAGCAGCTTGAAAAGGAACTGCTCGAGATCAGTGAACGCGAGAAACGGCGCATCGGCGAAGACCTGCACGATATGGTTTGTCAGGAGCTCACGGCCACCGCTCTTTTCTTGCGATCGAACGCGAAGAAGCTGGCCCATGATCCAGCCGCCGCCGAGACCCTGGAAGAATCAGCGCAGATCGTTAACCGCAACGTCGGGCTGGCACGTGATCTGGCGCGCGGCTTGCAACCGGCCGACTTGAAGGGCGCAGGATTGAAACAGGCACTTCGCTCGCTCGCCGAGCAGGCGTGCGAGAGCACCGAAATCAAGTGCCACTTCAAGGCTCACGCCGGTGTGCGCGTGACGGACGACATCGTGGCGCTACACCTCTACCGCGTCGCCCAGGAAGCGGTAAACAATGCGGTCAAACATTCGGGCGCGAAAAACATTTTGATTACCCTCGACCGGAACAAGGAACACGTTTGTATGAGCGTGCAGGATGATGGCAAAGGTTTCTTCCCGAGCCGCCGCAGTAAGGGTCTTGGAGTGCATATAATGCGCTACCGTGCCAACGCGCTCGGCGGCCAATTGAAGATCGAGAGACGCCGGCATGGTGGAATGGACATCACCTGTGTAATTCCCGTCGTGACAAAGCGATGACGCCGAAAAACGCCGTCGTCGCGCGCCACCGAATTATTGTGGTGGACGATCACCCTCTGTTCCGGAAAGGCGTGATCCAGATGCTGAGTCAGGAACCGGACTTGGAAGTGCGCGCCGAAGCAGAGGACAGCCGCACCGCGCTCGACTTGATGCGGCGTACGCCCATCGATCTCGCCATCGTCGATATCGGATTACACGGCAGCACAAACGGCATCGAGCTGACGAAGTCGATCAAAGCCGAGCACCCAAAGCTGCCGGTGCTGGTGCTCTCAATGCACGATGAATCGTTGTACGCCCAACGGGCGCTGCGCGCCGGGGCGAGCGGCTACCTGATGAAACGAGAAGCACTTGACTCCGTTATCTCGGCGGTGCGGTCGGTGCTCGAGGGGGACATTTACGTCAGCCCCATGATGTCCAAGCGAATGATCGCCGAGCATGTAGGTGCGAGCGGGCATACGGAATCGCCGGTCGAGAAGTTGACTGACCGTGAGCTGGAAGTGCTCCAGCTCATTGGGGAAGGCAACGAAGTGCGCGGCATCGCAGAGAAGCTGCACGTGAGCGCCAAGACGGTCGAAGCTCACCGGGCGCACATCAAAGAAAAGCTGAGCTTCTCGAATGCGCGCGAAGTGGCCCGTTTCGCGGTGCAATGGGTGGACTCACAGCGTTAGCAATCGTCCGCTCACTGGCTAAGTCTTTTCCTTAGGCTTAGACGAGCCACTCCGCGGATTGCCTGCTTAGTCCATTTCCGTTCTGATGTGGCGTGCGTGTAAAGTTGCGCAAGCTGCCTCCCAGCCCATGTGAACCCGTTGCTACACCACACTCCATGACGTCCCTGCCAATCGAGTCACTTCCTGCCGAACTTCGCAAGGAGGTGGAGCAGTTTTTGGAGGAACATCCCCTTTCTCCCGCCGGTCGTCTGCGCCCACGTTTAGGCCAGAGCAGCGGGATGTGGCTCGCGCTACTGGGTCCTTCTGTGCAGGAAGGCAAGGTCGGTCTCGGGACAAGTCCGGTCAGCGCGTTGCGCGCTTTCAATCGGGGCTTCGGGCGGGCGAACGAACAGCCGACGGTTGAGGTTTGATCCGTCCGGCGGCCCCGGTTGAGGGGAGTCATGGGATCGGCGACTCAGGATGATGTTGCGCGAAACCAAGACATCAAACGCGGATCGCAATCCTAAGGCAAACCTACGGCGCGCTATGCCCGAACTCCTATTCTCCTGCCGCTGCCGAAAGCTTTGCTAAACTTTAGTCCGCTGTGCGCGGACACTGCTGGAGAGTTTCCGCAATCCCAGCTCGAGTCTGGTCTTGACCGTGCCGAGCGGAGTCTGCGTGCGTGCCGCGATCTCGCGGTGGCTCAAACCGTTGAAGAACGAAA
>JACDBM010000175.1 GCA_013694945.1 Chthoniobacterales bacterium | reverse complement strand
GTGCCTTACATCAAGGCGGCGGGTGAGCTGAAAACCAAGCCCACGCAGCAGAGTATCGCTAAATTGCGCGAGATCGGGATTCAACCGCAGGTTTTGATGTGCCGGACCGAGCTCCCGCTCGATCTGGAGACGCGCCAAAAACTCTCCATGTTTTGTAACGTCTCGCCGCGCGCCGTGATTGAAGCGCGTGACGTCCAGAACACCATTTACGAAGTGCCGCTGATGTTGCAGGCGGAAGGATTGGATGAGCTCGTTTGTGAGCTGTTGCAGTTGCAAACTCCCGCCCCGGACCTGACGAACTGGCGGAAATTTGTCGAGCGCATCATCAGCCCGAAAAAGCAGGTAAAGATTGCCGTCGTCGGCAAATACATCGACCTGCAGGATGCGTACAAGAGCATTTACGAATCGCTCACGCACGCCGCCGCGAGTCAGGATTGCGGAATCAATCTCAAGCTGATCGATGCCGAAGCCTTGCAGGACGGCCTGGACGGCCAGCTCAAGGACGTTGCCGGTGTGTTGATCCCCGGTGGGTTTGGGGAGCGCGGCGTAGAAGGGAAAATCAGAGCGACGCGGTTTGCGCGCGAACAGAAGCTGCCGTTTCTCGGTTTGTGCCTCGGCATGCAGGTCGCCACGATCGAGTTCGCGCGGAATGTCTGCGGCCTGGAGAATGCGAACAGCACCGAATTCGATCAGAACGCGGAAGACCCCGTCATTTGCCTGCTGAACGAGCAGCGGGAAGTCCGGCACAAGGGAGCAACCATGCGTCTCGGGACCTGGCCGACCAAGATTTCGCACGGCACGCTCGCCGAAAGGATCTATGGCAGCCCGGAAGTGCTGGAGCGCCATCGCCACCGCTACGAATTCAATATGAAATACCGGGAGCGGATGAACGAAATGGGATTCCTGGTTTCAGGGACGTCGCCCGATGGTGCGCTCGCGGAATTGATCGAGTTGCGCGATCACCCCTACTTTCTCGCCTGTCAGTATCACCCCGAGTTCCAGAGCAAACCGAACAAGCCGCACCCTCTTTTTAAGGGCTTTATCCAGGCTTGTCTGGCGCACCAGAGCTGAGACTCGGCGAAGCAGAGTGCACCCAGACGGCGTCTGGGTTGGGCGCACGAGCACGGGTTGCTTTGTTTCGCGCCCGACCGGCGACAGAGCGCCGTCTCTACGTCTTATTGCGCCGCGGCACGCCGCAACCGATCCATGATTGCGCTTCCCAGACCGCGCTCCGGAAGCTCCTCGGCCACGATCAAATCAAGCCGCGCATCATCCAGCTCGCGGAGATACCGGAACAAATTCGCCGCCGCTTCGCGAAGATCGCTCGATGCGCTCAAGTTCCGCATCTCAGAAAACTGGCGCATTTCCGCTGGGCCGAAACTCAGAGCCCCGATTTGCCCCGCACCAGGCGAGTCAAAGGTCGCGAGCGAGGCAGTTAATCGCAGCGGAGTACGAGGCGCATAATGGGACCGGAGCTGGCCGGGAGCTTTCGGCTGCTCGGGCGATGTGCCGAGGCGAACCTCTCCGAATTCTTCGAGCTCTTCGGCCGTGATTGGACCATGACGCAGGATCTCGATCGTGCCGTCACTCAGTCCCACGATTGTCGATTCAAGCCCGTGAGTCGTGGCTCCTCCGTCCAGAACAAGCGGGATGCGGCCGGCAAGCTCTGCCGCGACATGTGCGGCGGTGGTCGGACTAATGCGACCAAAGCGGTTTGCGCTTGGCGCAGCGAGTGGTTGTCCAAATTGCTCGATGATCTCTTGGAACACCGAGTGAGCGCTGATGCGCACGGCCACTGTTTCCAATCCCGCGGTGACTATGTCGGGAACAATCTTCTGACGTGGCAGAACCAGCGTGAGGGGTCCGGGCCAATAGCGACTAAGGAGCGCGTTGACCCGATCCTCGTCCCGCGAGGGAATGGCCGCAATCCGATGAAACCACTCACTTCCCGGCAGGTGAACAATAAGGGGATCGAAGCGCGGCCGCTCTTTCGCTTCGAAGATCTTCAGCACCGCCTCCACGTTCAACGCGTCTGCTGCCAGGCCGTAGACCGTCTCGGTCGGGAGCGCGATCGCTTCGCCGCCGCGAAGCTGTTCGACCGCGGCGCGAACTGCGAAGGCCAGCTCCTGCGGGCTCACCACCGGCAGGATTTGCGTCTTCACTTCGCAGAGCGGGCAAGGGCTGCTCGCGCGGTCGACACCCGCGCAATCGCTTCTTCTGCGCTCTCGGCGAGGGCCGTTAAATGGCCCATCTTGCGTCGCGGGCGCGGTTCTTGTTTTCCATACAAATGGAGATGCACGCCTTCCGTCTCCAAGGCGCTGCTCCACTCTGGCTCGCCATCCTGCCAAACGTCTCCGAGGATGTTGGTCATGGCAGCCGGGCGCAGAATTTCCGTTGCACCGAGCGGCAATCCGCAAACCGCCCGCACCTGCTGCTCGAATTGGCTCGTCGCGCAGGCTTCAATCGTCCAATGTCCGGAGTTGTGAGGACGAGGGGCCAGCTCGTTCACGAGCAACTCGCCGCCGGGCTTCAAAAACAATTCCACCGCGAGCAGTCCAACTAACTCGAGCCGGTCCGCGATGGCGCAGGCCAGTTCTGCGGCGTCGCGCTCCACCTGCTGATCGATGCGCGCAGGCACGACCGTGAGATCAAGGATTTGATCGCGGTGAATATTCTCGCACACCGGGAATGTCTTCATCGCGCCGTCGGATCCGCGCGCTACGATGACGGAGAGCTCGGCGGTGAAATCTATGGCTTTCTCCAGAACAAGTTCATCCGCCGAGGTAGCGTTCCAGACTTCCTCGAAATCGGCGCGCGGGTGAATGGTTTGCTGTCCTTTGCCATCGTAGCCAAAGGCCGCCGTTTTCAGGAGAGCAGGGTACCCGATTTGCGCGACCGCATCCGCCAGCTCCTGAGAGCTGCAAACAGCTCGGAACGGCGCAATCGGGATCCCGGCGCCAGCGAGAAAATCTTTCTCGCGGAGACGATTTTGCGCGATGTGCAGGATCGCGCCGGCCGGCCGCACCTCGCGCGATTCCGCGCACCAGCCAACCGTCTCCGCGGGGATGTTCTCGAACTCGAAGGTGATGACATCCACGTCGTGGGCGAAGCGGCGGACCTCCGCTTCATCCGCGTAATCGGCGACGCGGGCGAAATCTGCGAACTGCCCAGCGGGGCTTTCTTCTTCGGGAGTGAAGACCCCCACCCGATAGCCCATCTGCCTTGCAGCGATCGCAAACATCCGGCCGAGTTGACCACCGCCCATCACGCCGATCCCGGCGCCGGGCGAAAACGACTCGTTCATTCCAGACGCTGGGCAAGGACTTCTTCAGTCTGCTCCCGGCGGAACGCTTCGACCTTCCCGCGCACCTGTTCGTCGTGGAGCCCGATGATGCTGGCCGCGAGCAGACCAGCGTTCTTTGCGCCGGAAACTCCGATTGCCAGCGTGCCGACCGCGACGCCGGCCGGCATCTGCGCGATGGAGAGAAGTGAATCGATTCCTTTGAGCGCTTTCGATTCTACGGGAACTCCGAGGACTGGGAGCCAGGTGTGCGCGGCGATCATTCCCGGCAG
>JACDBM010000163.1 GCA_013694945.1 Chthoniobacterales bacterium | reverse complement strand
ATGTTCGACATCACGGCTCGGCTCAATTGGATCGCTCTTCCAATGCCGCTCAGATCTCCCTTCAGCAAAGTAATACCAGCGCTTTCAATGGCGACATCCGTGCCAGTGCCCATTGCAATCCCAACATCCGCGCCCGCGAGAGCGGGGGCGTCATTGATTCCATCTCCCGCCATCGCGACGCCCTCGCCGCCTCTGCGCAGAACTTCTACGCGCGCATGCTTGTCGCCGGGCGCGACGCCGGCTTCCACGCGATCAAGCCCGATCTGCCGTGCAACAGCTTCTGCCGTGTGCTGATTGTCGCCCGTCATCATGACAATTTTCAGGCCGCGCTGATGTAATGCTGCGATCGCCTCACGCGTGGAGGCTTTGATCGGATCAGCCACCGAAAGCAGGCCGGCTGCGCGTCCATCGATCGCCACGAAGACCACCGTCTGACCTTCCCGCTGCAATGATTCGGCGTCGGCGCTGAGCGCTTCCGCACCCGCCACGTGTTCGCTTTCGAGAAACTTCTGCGTCCCGACATGGACGCTGCGCCCGCCGACGTTCGCGCGAACTCCGCCGCCGGTCGTCGAATGGAAATCGTTCGTCTCCGGCAAGGTGAGTCCGCGCTCTGTTGCGCCTATCACAATCGCGCTTGCGAGCGGATGTTCGCTCGCTTGCTCGACGGCCGCGGCAGTGGCGAGAAGATCGGTCTCGTTCACACCATTTACGCTGCGCATGTTGATCAGGCGCGGTTTGCCTTCCGTGAGCGTGCCCGTCTTGTCGATGACGAGGGTCGTCACTTTTTCGAGGCGCTCCAGCGCTTCCGCGTTTTTAACCAGGACACCCGCGTGCGCTCCCCGGCCGATTCCGACCATGATCGACATCGGAGTCGCGAGGCCAAGCGCGCAGGGGCAGGCGATGATAAGGACGGCGACTGCGTTCACGATGGCGTGAGCCAGGCGAGGCTCGGGTCCAACCCAGAACCAGACTGCGAACGTGATCGCCGCAATCGCGAGCACCGCCGGGACGAAGTAGGCTGCGATCCGGTCCGCCAAGCCTTGGATCGGCGCGCGACTGCGTTGCGCATCCGCCACCATTTGCACGATGCGCGCCAGCATTGTTTCCCCGCCGACGCGTTCCGCTCGCATGACGAAGCTGCCGGTGCTGTTGATTGTGCCGCCGGTCACCGTTTCCCCTTCGCCTTTCGCGACGGGCAGCGATTCGCCCGTGATCATCGATTCGTCGATGGACGATCTCCCTTCGAGAATGACGCCGTCTATCGGGACCTTCTCGCCTGGGCGCACGCGCAACCGCGCTCCGAACACGACGTCCGCGAGCGGAATCTCCCGCTCTCCGGTTTCGGAAATCAATCGCGCAGTCTTGGGCGCTAGATCGAGCAAGGCGCGGATCGCACTTCCTGTCCGACTGCGTGCGCGCAGCTCCAGTACCTGACCGAGCAAGACGAGCACGACGATCACGGCCGCGGCTTCGAAGTAAATGCCAACCTCGCCTCCATGCCGCATCGACTCCGGAAATAAGCCCGGCGCGAGCATCCCTGCTACGCTAAAGAGATACGCAGCCCCAACGCCGGTCGCGATGAGTGTGAACATATTCAGATGGCGAGAGAGCAGGGAGCGCCACCCGCGGACGAAGAATGGCCAACCCGCCCAAAAGACCACCGGCGTCGCCAGGATAAACTGCGTCCAACGCGAGGCCGGACTCATGACCCATGCCGGCGGGTTCGGAAGCAGATGAGCCATTGCGAGCAGGAACACTGGCGTGGCGAGCGCGGCGCCGATCCAGAGCCGCCGCGTCATATCGCGAAGTTCGCTGTCGTCTTCCGGCTCGGCCGTGATCGTCTTCGGCTCCAGCGCCATGCCGCAAAGCGGGCACGTTCCCGGATGGTCCTGCTCGATCTGCGGATGCATCGGGCAGGTGTAGATGGTTTTGTCCGGCGCGCGGGAGGTCGGGTTCCGCTCCAGCGCCATGCCGCATTTCGGGCAGGTGCCAGGCGTGTCGCTTTCCACACCCGCGCACATCGGGCAGAAGTATTTCCGCGCCGGTTTGCGCGCTTCGGCTGCCTTGGCAACCGCGGCGGCGGAATGATGCTCGCCCGCATGACAGCATGAGCTCGGCTCCGCGGCCTCGGTATCGGGTTTGGCAATGTTCATTTCAGGAAGCGCGAGAGCGCGGTTTGCAGTTCGTCGAGCAGCTCCTGCCGCTTCATTGGTTTTGCGCTGGCGTGTTCGGAGCCAGTGCCATGACCAACTACGCAGGACTCCAGATGATTGCGGAGAAGCTCGACGCCGAGCGCGTCGAGAGCCGAGCGCACGGCTGAAATTTGATTCAAAATATCGACGCAGTAGCGATCTTCTTCGACCATCCGCTGGACCCCTCCGATCTGACCGGCGATGCGCTTCATTCGGGACTGGAGTTTCTGACGTTTTTCCGAAATCATTCGCCGACACATATACCCCTGTAGGGTATTATGCAAACAGTTTGCAGCATTTTTTCGCGGGATGGAGCCTGTTTCCGCAATTTACACACTGGCTCGCGGTGAGTAAATTTTCGAGCGCTCATCCTGCGAGCGCGTAGATTCGAAGGCCGCATGGAACAGAACCCGCCATTTCCTTCGCCAGAAGAGCTTAGGTCCAAGCTCTCCGAGTTCATGAAATCGAACTTCGGAGACAAGGTTTCTTTCGCGACTTTTGCCCAGCCCGACACAGCGGAAATCGGAGTTGAGGAGAAGCCGGCGAAAGACGACCATGATGAGTTCGCCTTCGCTTTTCTGCCGCGCGACATCACGGCGCATCTCGATCGCTTCGTCATCAAACAGGACGAAGCCAAAAAAGTGCTCTCGATTGCGGTTTGCGATCACTACAACCACGTCAATTACCTCCGCCAGCTCGAAAAGGAAGACGCCGCCCGCGCGGAGGAGACGGAATACGCGAAGCAAAACGTCATCCTCGTTGGCCCGACAGGAGTCGGAAAGACTTACCTGATCAAACACATTGCCGAGCTGATCCACGTCCCATTTGTCAAAGCCGACGCGACCAAGTTCAGCGAGACCGGATATGTGGGTGGCGACGTTGAAGATCTGGTGCGCGAGCTGGTGCAAAAAGCGGATGGCGACGTGGCGCGAGCCCAGTTCGGCATCATCTACATCGACGAAATCGACAAGATCGCCGCCGCAGGAAATCTGGTCGGGCGCGACGTGAGCGGGCGCGGCGTCCAGACAACGCTGCTCAAACTCATGGAAGAGACGGAGGTGCCGCTCCGGAGCGCGAATGATCTGCAATCGCAGCTCCAGGCTGCGTTCGAGTTCCAGAAGCGCGGCGGGAAAACGAAAAAGGAAACGATCAGCACGCGCCACATTCTCTTTGTTGTCAGCGGCGCGTTTGAGCGCTTGAAGCAGCAGGTCTCGCGGCGCATTACGCAGGGTCAGATTGGGTTCAATGCCGAGCCGCGTCAGGTGATGGATAACGAGCTGTTTCAATACGTCACGACGCAGGACTTCATCGAGTATGGTTTCGAACCGGAGTTCATTGGGCGGCTCCCGGTGCGGGTCGTGTGCGAGGAATTGAGCGCGGACGATCTTTACAAAATCATGAAGTTTTCCGAGGGGAGCATCCTCCGGCAGTACGAGCGCGCTTTCCGTGCCTACGGCATCGAGATCAGCTTCGAGGATGAAGCGTTACGCTTGCTGGCGGGCGATGCCGCGAAAGAAAAAACCGGCGCGCGTGGTTTGCTTACCGTTTGGGAGAAGCTACTCCGTGATTACAAATATTACCTGGCCGGCTCGGGCCTGACGCAGCTCCGTGTCTCGACCGAACTGGTGCGGGAGCCGAAGCAGGTGCTCGAGCGTCTCATGGCTGAAGGGACCAAGCAGGAAGAAGCGGCCATGATCCAGCACGCACGGATGTTTGCGGAGCAGTTTAAGCGCGAACACAACCTTGCGATCACCTTCGATGACGCTGCGCTTCAACTCCTGCTGGAGCGTGCGCAAGCGGAGCGAATGACAATGCCGGAACTCTGCGCGCACCTCTTCAAGGATTATCAGTTTGGGCTCAGCCTTGTGCAGAAGAACACCGGGCAAGGCAGCTTCGTGCTCCCACGCGCGGCTGTTGAAGCACCCGACAAGTTCTTAAGCGAGTTGGTGGTGCGTTCGCACTATCCTCTTGCCTCAGCCTGAAATGATGGCGAGCAACTTCCCCGTGAAACGCTCGGTGCTCGAAGCGCTCCAAATCGGCGCGATCCTCGGTGTTCTGATCATCATGGCGCGTGCTATCGGGGTGCTGCTGCCGATCGAGGAGGGAGTGAAGAACGCGTTCACGGGCGGACAAGCGCCGGCGCGGAGCGTCGGATGGGTCCTGCAATCCGCCCTGGTGCTGTTTCTCTCCTGTGGCGTGGTGTGGCTGGTCCTGACGAGTTCGCAAAAAAAACAAGTCAGCCTCGTGCTCGGCATCCTCGGGCTGGAACTCATCGTCCTCACGTGGATTTGCCTGCTTGGTCAGGTATTTTTTCAACCGGTGCCGTCTCTGCTTGCCCTCGGGCTTGCGATCGGGGCCGGACACGGCTACGCCACAGTGATGAAGTGGCGCCGCCAGACCCCGGTAGCGAAAAACCTGTTCACGGGCCGTCTTTCCGAAGAGCAGCTTGCGCGCATCGATTCCGGCGAGATCGTCTTCGAAGCCAAGCCGAAAAGCTACGAGACAACGGCGGTCGTTTGCGACATCGCGAACAAGCATGATCTGGCGGAGGAATGTCCGCCCGCGCTGCTGGCGGAGATTACGGACAAGTTTATCCGGCACGTGAGGGGTTCTTTCTTGCGGGCCGGAGCTTACATCGAGGCGATCACAGGAGAAGGAGTCGTCGCTGTCTTCGGCTTTCCGGGAAAGGATTCCCAGCAGGCAGAGAAGGCGACCCGACATGCGCTCTCTCTCCTCGAATCGTTCGAGAAAATGCGCGACGGGAGCAAGGACGACTCTTTCCAAAGAATGAGCGTTCACGTGGGGATTAGCTCCGGCACGAGCATCGTGCTGCCGATGCAACAGGGCGAGGAGGCGAGCCTCTTCTCAATGGGTGAGCCAATCGAGTTGGCTCGCCGCTTTTGCATTGCGAACCGCTTTTACGGCTCCCGGATTTTGATCGGGCCAGAGACGTTTGAGCTGGCGAGCAAGTCGATCGTGGCGCGGCCGATCGACTTCCTAAGCGGCGTCGACGAGCGCGAGCGGCACGAAGTCTATGAGCCACTGAAGCTGGCCACGGAGGCTTCACCGGAAGAGATCGCGCGCCGCGACTCCTTCTGGAACGGCGTCGTCCTCTACCGTGAAAAACGCTGGGCGGAGGCGTACTCACAGTTTCAAAAAGCCCGCGGGCCTAACGAACGTGACGATGCGCCCTTGCAACTTTATGTCCGCCGCCTGCAACCGCTCGCGGTCCAATTGGAAGATTCTCCGCTGAAATAGGGGAAGGCGGCGGTGAAGAAGACGGAGTACCCGATCGCGATTCGGGAGTTGATCGCGCAGCTTCGTGGTATGCCTGGGGTAGGACCGCGCTCGGCCGAGCGGATTGCGCTCTGGATAGTGCAGGCGAGGAGCGATCAGCCGGAGGAAATTGCACGGGCGATTTTGAGCACCCGGGAGACGGTGCGGCCCTGCGCGAAGTGCGGCTTCTTCACCATGGAGGAGCTTTGCGAGATCTGCTCCGATCCAGCCCGCACCGCGGACCAGCTCTGCGTGGTCGAGCAGGCGACTGACATCCTTCCGCTGGAAAAAACGAGCGCTTTTCGCGGACGATATCACTCGTTAGGCGGACGCATTTCGCCCCTGGATCATGTCAGCCCTGAGGACTTGCGAATCGCGCAGCTCATAAAGCGGATCCAAACCGAACGGTTCAGCGAAGTGATTCTTGCGCTCGCGGCGGACGTGGAAGGCGAGGCGACCACGAATTATCTGGTCGAATTGCTGAAGCCGTTTCCTTTGGTGATCACGCGGATCGCGCATGGACTCCCCGCCGGCGGCGGACTCGAATCGGCGGATGAGCTGACTTTGTATCAAGCACTTTCCGGCAGAACGAGACTGTAGAATGCTTCACACAAAGTCTTCCAAAGGCTTCGGTGTCGTCGGAAGCTCGTCGTTGGTATTCCTTTGTGACCTCTGTGCGAGGCTATTCTGTGGGTGCGAGGTTTGCTTTTCAGACCTCCGCCTTTAATTTCGCCAGGATGTCGTGCGCAAAAATCGATCCGGCGCTGCACCAGGCACAGAAGCCGCCCTGGATTAAGGTTCGTCTTCCTTCGAACCCGGTTTTTTTCTCGACGAAAGCGCTCATCTCGGACCTGCGCCTCCATACTGTCTGCGAGAGTGCACAGTGCCCGAATCGCTGGGAATGCTGGAGCCAGGGGACGGCGACCGTCATGATCGCGGGGGAACGCTGCACGCGCGCGTGCGGATTTTGCGCCGTCAGCACAGCGAAACCGTTCGCCCTCGAAGAAGACGAGCCGGAACGCGTGGCCGAGGCTGTGCGCCGGATGGGTTTGAAGCATGTCGTGATCACGGCCGTCGCGCGCGACGATCTGAAAGACGGCGGCGCGAACCACTTTGCGCGCACCATTGCCGCGGTGCGGCAAATGGACCCCAGCGTGATCATCGAGGTGCTGGTCCCAGATTTTCATGCGCAGGATTGGTGCATCGAGATCGTAACGGACGCCGGGCCCGAGATCTTTAACCACAACATGGAAACAGTGGAACGGCTGACTCCGCTGGTCCGTTCGCGCGCGAAGTATCGGACTTCGCTCGAGGTGCTGCGGAAAGCGAAAATGCATTCGCACAAAGTAGTGACGAAGAGCGGCGTCATGCTCGGGCTCGGTGAAACGGAACCGGAGTTATTCGAAACCATGGACGACTTGCGCGAAGTGGGATGCCAGGTGCTGACGCTCGGGCAATACCTGCGGCCGACGCCGCAGCACCTGCCAGTGGTGGCCTTCATCTCGCCGGAGCGATTCGATGCCTATGGCGAAATCGCCCGCGCGAAAGGCTTTTCGCACGTCGCTTCGGGTCCGCTCGTCCGCAGTTCCTATCACGCTGCGGACTTTCATCCGGTCGTCCGCTGAGGATGGAGGGATCGCCAGCCGCGGGCGCCGTGAACCGGCAAACCATCGCCGCTGTCATTCCCGCCTACCAGGAAGAAACGCACGTCGGCGACGTCGTTGAACGGACGTTGCAGCAGGTCGATCACGTGCTGGTGGTGGACGACGGCTCGACCGATGAGACTGCGGCCAGGGCACGCGCGGCCGGCGCGGAGGTCCTGATTCACGATCGCAATCGCGGCAAGGGTGAATCAATTAAGACGGGATTGGGTCATTGGCTGGAGCGAGGTGGGTTTGAATACGTGATCATCCTGGATGCGGATGGCCAGCATCTCCCGGAAGAGATTGCGCGCTTCATCGCCGCCGCGCCGCTCGGCGCGCAGCTACTCGTCGGTACGCGGATGAACGATATCCGGCGAATGCCGTTCGTTCGCAAGGTGGTGAACCGTTACATGAGCAGCACGATCAGCCGGGTGTGTGGCCAGGAAATCCCGGACACGCAATGTGGTTTTCGGATGCTGCACGCCGAGGTCATCCCACATCTGCTCAACGGCGCGGAGCGCTTCGATTATGAAACCGAGATGCTGATCGTCGCGAGTCGCGAGGGTTACCGGATCGGCGCGGTTCCGATTAGCACCGTGTATTTGGATGAGACCAGCAGCATCCGTCCGATTCGCGATTCGATCCGTTTCTTCAAGCTGATGGAGCGATATAAGAAGTTGTAGCCCGGCTACAACAATCCGCGGTTTCGCAAGTCGCCAAGATTGTTTCCGGAGGAGCGCTCGATCAAATCGATCGTGAACTTCAGGAGGCAGACCTCCCACGCGTCATCCACGCCTTGGATGATGGCACTAAGCGGTTCGCCAGAATTCTCGACCTGCGCTTTCGTGCGCTGAATGACGGCAGAGATCGAATCGCGCACCGTTTTCTCCGTTACATCCGTTTTCCGAAAGCGGAAGCCGTAGCGCAGAACGGCGAAGTTTCGCGTCCGCTCGCGCAGTTGCTCCACATAACGCTGCGCTTTCTCGCCAAACCCTTCCAGCAGAAGGCGCGCGTAGTGATCGGGCGTGAGAAGCTGCGGCCGCTCCGCGTGAATCTGGCCGTCGCGGACACGGACCTCGTTCACCTGATCCATCAACTCGGAGATGAGGTAGAACCGGAAGCTGGTGGAGCCGAACGTGGCGATCTGCTGCGCGGGGGCGAGAATTACCTCCGTATTCTCGGCTGCGTATTGGAAATCGTCTTCGCTCCACATGGGCGGGGAAGATAGGCGCCGCGTCGACCCTCGCAATCGAATAGGCGGTTGGGCCGCTTGGCGCTGCCGGTTGAGTTGTCTAATCTGCGAGGGGCGGAGCTTCTTCCGCTGAGACGCGTTTCGAACGCCAGAGTCGAATCGTCTCGGCCGTAAAGATGGCGAGGGCCACCCAGATTAGCGCAAAAGTAATCAGGTGCGTTCTCGTGAACGGCTCGCGGTAAAGGAAGACGCCGAGGAAGAATGTGCCCGTCGGCGCCAGATACTGGAGAAAGCCAATCGTCGTGAGGCGGAGATGCCGTGCGGCATGCCCGAACCAGACTAAGGGCAATCCCGTCACGATTCCCGTGCTGATCAAGAGCAGCGAAACGTCTCGATGTGCTGGGCCGAATGTGCTCGTGCCGCGCAGGTAGAGGAGCGTGAGGTAAGCAATTGCGAGCGGCGCCAGGAGCGTTGTTTCGAAAAATAAACCGGGAATCGCAGCCGTCCGAGAGACTTTCCGAAGCAATCCATAAGTGCCCCACGAGACGCAAAGCCCGAGCGCAATCCATGGAAAACGTCCGTAGCCGAAGGCTAGATTTAGGACACCTGCGGTTGCGAGGAGAACGGAGACGAGTTGGAAACGGGTGAGGCGTTCGCGCAGAAAAACCGCGCCGAAGAGCACGTTCACGAGCGGCGTCATGAAGTAGCCAAGGCTCGTTTCCAGGACGCGATTCACATTCACCGCCCAAATGAACATCAGCCAGTTACAGGAGATGGCCAGACCGCTTCCGAGACAATACAAAGTGACGCGGCGCGAGCGGAATGCAGACCAGACCTCGGGCCAGCGTCGTTGCCAGCTAAGAAGGCAAACGAGAAAGCTCGTCGTCCAAACAAAGCGGTGCGCGAGAATCTCTGAAGCAGGCACCTTCTGGAGAAACTTCCAGTAGATCGGGATGATGCCCCAAAAGCCGAACGCAGCGAATCCCGCCAGAAGGGCGGAACGCTCATCGCGCGCAGTTTGGGAGTCATCAGAGGTGTGCACGCTGCTCTATTTCATCGCTGCGCGACGCGAGCAAGGTCGTTGTAGCCCGGGCGGCGCGGACCCCGGCTGCACTAAAAGGTGTTTACACAGCCGGCGTCAACGCCCCGGCTACAACATCAGCGCAGGGCGGAAGCGGACGTTGACTTGCGGAGTTCCGGCCGTCATTAACGTGCTCAGGGAAGACGCGTGAAACTGCTCAACTTTCTTGCCGAACTGAGACGGCGCAAAGTCTACCGCGTCGCGATCGGTTATGCGGTGGTGGGTTGGTTGCTGGTCCAGATTGCCACGCAGGTTTTTCCATTTTTCGAGGTGCCCACGTGGGCGGTTCGCCTCGTCATATTGCTTCTCATTCTCGGCTTTCCGGTTGCTCTGGTTCTCGCATGGGCATTTGATCTGACGCCGGGAGGCGTTACACGCACCGACGCCCCTCCCGCGAGTGAAGCGAAGTTCTCTCCGCCCGCGCAGCCTCCGCTCGCGGTCATCCCAATCCCTGAGAAAAGCATCGCCATCCTTCCGTTTGAGAATCTCTCGGACGACCGGGAGAATGCTTACTTCGCAGACGGTATTCAGGACGACACCCTGGCGAATCTCTCGAAAATCGCGGACCTGAAGGTCATCAGCCGCACATCCGTGCGGCAGTACAAGACCGGCACCCGCAATCTCCGGGAGATCGGCGAAGCACTCGGTGTCGCGCACATCCTGGAAGGCAC
>JACDBM010000158.1 GCA_013694945.1 Chthoniobacterales bacterium | reverse complement strand
TCAAGACCATAGCGCGCCGCGCGCCAGCGATTCTCGTCGATCAGGCGGCGGCGATAGATGCGGAAAGTAAGGTTCTGGTGCTGTAATTTGTGCAGCTTCACGACGATCGCCTGGATCGCCGCCGCGAGTGCGATCGTATCCTCGACACGTGACTGCGCATCGCAGACGCGCACCTCAAGCGTATCGAAAAATGGGTGGAGCCGGATGTCCCACCAAATCTTCTTGGCGTTATCGACGCAGTTCGTGCGGACGAGCAGCTTGCAGTAATCTTCATACTCCGAGAGGCTTTCGAAGGCGTCCGGAATGCCCGTGCGCGGGAAACGCTCGAAGACCTTCAGGCGATAGCCTTTGAATCCGGTATTCCGCCCGACCCAAAAGGGGGAGTTCGCGGAGAGCGCGTAGATGTGCGGGAGAAAATAGCGCGCCTGATTCATGACGTGGATGGCCATCTCGCGGTTCGGAATTCCCACATGCACATGCAGGCCGAAGATCAGGTTCGCCCGCGCCACCTGCTGCATGTCCTTCACGATCGTCTCGTAACGCTCGCCCTCGGTAATGCGCTGATCGTGCCAATGCGAAAACGGGTGCGTTCCAGCCGAAGCCACCCTGGCTCCGCTGCGTCCGGCCAGTTCCGCGAGTTCGCTCCGCAACCGCACCACCTGCTCGCGCACATCCGCCGCGGTGTGACAAACATCGGTGCCTGTTTCGACCACCGACTGGTGCATCTCCGGCTTGATCTGCTCCCGCATCACGACTTTGCCGTCGCCCAGGATCTGTTGGATATGCGATCGAAGTTCCCGCGTTTCGGGGTCAACGATCTGGAATTCCTCTTCAACGCCAAGAGTGAAGACGTGGTCTTTCGGAATCACGTCATGAACAAGCGCCAACTCGCATGGCGACGCAAGTCTTGGGAACGCCGCCGAATGCGTTGTCATCCTGAGCCGCTTGGACGAGAAGGACCTTTCAAAGGCATACCGGCGCCCGGGAAGAACATGACGATTGCCCGAGCGGCGCAGACCTTCGGCCTCGACGCGAAGCCACTTCAGGAAGTAGGAATGAACATCTTTGCTGCCGCGCTGAACTGGCTCAGGTATCTGCGCGCGATTGCGCCTTTTACATGATGAGACAGCCGCTACATCGCAACGAATTCTTCTAACGCACAAGGCAGCCAACTTCAGCATTCCACTCTCACCATGAATCCAAACAAAGCACTCTGGGAAAAAGGCGACTTCACGCGCGTTGCCGAGACGATGCGCGAAAGCGGCGAGGCGCTCGTTCAGCGACTCGGCATCACGAAAGGACTCAAGGTCTTGGATCTTGGATGCGGCGATGGCACCACGGCCTTGCCCGCGGCGAAGCTCGGAGCGGACGTGCTGGGCGTGGATATCGCGCGCAACCTGGTTGAAGCTGGGAAGAAGCGAGCGGCGGAGCAGGGCGTGACTAACTGCGCGTTTCAGGAAGGCGATGCGTCCAATCTGGAGCAGTTGCCGGATCAGGCGTTTGATCTCGTGGTCAGTATTTTCGGCGCGATGTTTGCGCCCAAGCCGTTCGAGGTCGCGAAGGAGATGGTGCGCGTGACCCGGCCAGGAGGCCGCATCGTGCTGGGCAACTGGATTCCGAACGATCCGACGCTGGTGGCGCAGGTCTTGAGAATCAGCTCGAGCTACACGCCGCCACCGCCGGAAGGATTTGTCAGTCCGATGACGTGGGGCATCGAGAGCAATGTAATCGAGCGGTTTGCCGGCGCTGGAGTTCCGGCAGAGAAGATCTCGTTCGCGCGCGACACCTTTACCTTCAACTTCTCTGGCACGCCGTCAGCGTTCGTGGATGAATTCAGGAAATATTACGGGCCGACCATGAGCGCATTCGAAGCCGCGGAGAAGAACGGCCGAGCTGTTGACCTGCAGAAGGAGCTGGAAGAGCTGTTTAACAGCCAGAACAAAAGTGAGAATGCCACCTCCATTCCCGCAGCTTTCCTGCGCGTGACGGTCGCGCTTTGAAGGCGCTTAAGGAGGCTCAGTCGGTCTGCGATTCTCGCTCACTCTCCAAGACACCTGTTTGCTGCCGCGTTGTTCGCAGGTTTAACCGCGAGCTGATGAAACAATTGTGCGGGGCAGTCACGAGTCCTGGAAGCTTCAGCTAGGTCGCGCGTGAAGTCTCGATGCGGAGTGCCTCTGTCACAGCCGCGGCACCCGGGCTCGGACGCTCCTGATCTTTTGCCACCTCAACCCGCACTTCCGCTTCTTTGCGCGGCGGGATCAGGCCGAGGGCGATAGCGTGTTGCGCCATGGCCTGGCTGTCTGGCGCGAGGAGCATCAGCACTCCATGTTGCGCTGCGGTTTTAATGTGGGCGCGCACCTGG
>JACDBM010000118.1 GCA_013694945.1 Chthoniobacterales bacterium | reverse complement strand
AGCCGGAAAGCTCGATTTCAGGAGGGGAGGTAAAGCTGGCGTCGGCGAGATAACGTTCGAGGCCAAACCCCTCCAGGAGCTGCTTCACATTTACGGAGCTGTGCGCCTGGAAGTCGCCTTCCTTCGTGACCGCACTCCAGCTTGCCCGACTCGAAAAGGCGCCGCCATTGTCGGTCCACTCGAGCTGTTTTAGATTGACAGTCTGGTCGGCCCATTCCCCGGCGGCGGTCAACGCCATGATCAAATAAGCGCCACGCTGGATTCGTTCGCCGCTCAACGTGACTTCGATTCGCGCCTCGTCCAATTGCGAGAGATCGCCCATGAATTTCGCCTGAAGCGAAGGCGGTCCACCGCCAAATGTGAACCGCCCGAGCTCCTCGGCGATCCGCTGGAGCCACTCCATCCGCTGGCGCCATTCCTCTTCCGTCCCACTCGAGGCGGGCGTGCGATCGGCTCGGTTGATCAGCTGGCCGGCGGCTGAGACCCGGACTCCACAAAAGATGCCCTCGGCCTGGCTAATGTAGACTTGCCCCGGCGGAAAATAGACATGCGCGTGGAATTGTTTCAGCTGCGCGCGGGGCGTATTCGGCTCGGACCTGGGACTGGGAAATGTGAGGTCTGCGTTGCGAACGTCGATGGCGTTCAGAAACGGCTGCTGATGCAGGAGCGCGGCGTAATTGATGTCGAGCGCTACCTCGCTGACCGAGAGCAGCGGCGTGTCGCGCAGAGTCGGATCGTAGATGCGAAGGTCCTGTGCGACGAGACCGCGGAATGGGTCGAGCGTAAGGCGCCGCACCGAAGCCTCGATGCCCCGTTTCCGGAGTTCCTCGACGACTTTCGTGCGCCATTGCCGACCGAATCCTTTGTTCGCGAGATACCAGCCGCCCCAGAGCAAGGCCGCGAAAAGAGCGAGAGCGAGCAGGCGCAGGCCGCTCGTGACCACTTGCCGCCGCCAATTCCAGCGCCGGTAGAGAGACGCCGAGACTTTTTTGGGCCTCGGCGGATGAAGGAGGATGGGAGGCACAAATTCCAGTCCAATGCGGCGCGGGTGATTTCAAGCGGCGGAACGCTGTTCCATGCCACCAGATCACCTATATATCTGGTATGACCATTTCCGATCTGCCTGCGCTGAACGCGTCATTGAACGCGATCAGCACGGTTTTCATTGCCGCGGGCTGGTATCTGATCCGGCGCGGACATTGGCGACAACACGTCGCCTGCATGATCGCGGCTGTCATTACATCCACCCTTTTTCTTGTCTCGTACCTGACGTATCACTACTCGCGCGGCGGCCAGTCGACGCTCTTCGCCGGCCAGGGAATCATCCGTCCGATTTACTTCGCGATCCTGATCACACATATCCTGCTGGCGTTCGTGATTCTGCCGCTGGTGATCATCACGCTGGTGCCGGTGTTTCGGCGAAGATGGGATAAACACCGCCGCCTCGGGCGTTGGACGATGCCCATCTGGCTCTACGTCTCGATCACGGGCGTGATCGTTTACTTCATGCTTTACCGATGGTTCCCGCCGGTCGCGGTTTGACCTCCTGCTCTTAATCCTGCTCCTGATCCTGATCGACGGGCGGCGCGGACGGCGCAGGAGCCGGAAGGAGGACTGACGATCTTGCACTCTCTCGCTTGTTGATGTTTGATCTGACACACGACGCCCGTGCGCACGGACGGATTTTATGGTGACGATTGCAACATTCAACGAACCAGCCAAAGCCAAACATCTCAAAGATCGCCTGCAGGAATCCGGCGTGAAGGCGGACGTTCACAACGAAGGCCAAATGCAAACGGTCGCGTTCATGTCGAAACCGCGAGCCAACGCCAAAGTCCTGGTCCACGAGCAGGATTTTGAGAAGGCCCATACCTTGATGGTCGATTGGGAGGCTGCCGATCCTGATATCGGTGCGGCCATTCGTTGCCCAAACTGCCAGTCGCCGCGGATCGAATATCCGCAGATGACGCGGAGGTTTCATACCCCCTGGCTCGCGAATCTGCTCTTCGCGCTGAAACTTTTCGAGAAGGAATTTTACTGTCGCGACTGTCAGTTCACCTGGGGTGGGGAAAACCCGCGCTGAATCTGGGCAGCCCAGAGCAGCGTTGTGGCGAGTATCGCGCGCCGTAGCGTTCCTATGCCGAACGAATTTCGGTCGGCTTCCTCATGAAATGGCTCTTCGCCTTCCTTCTGGCGGCGGTGATCTTCGGTAGCGCCGCGTTCTTCGGTTACCATATCATCGTCAAACCAGAACTGGCCGTCCGCGCGGAGCAAAACGGCGAGGTACCCGAAGAACCTCGCATCGACGTGAGCCTGCCGGAATTCCAGGCGGCGGCGCAATTGCGCCAGGAAGGCAAACTCGTCGAAGCGCGCGACGCACTCACCACTTTCCTGCAAAAATATTCCAGCGGCCTCCACACGGAGGCAGCGAAAGACATGCTGGGGGAAGTGAACATGGACATTCTGTTCTCGAAATATCCCAGTCCCGAAAAGCAGGAATACGTCGTGAAAAGCGGGGACGTGCTGGCCCGTGTCGCGGCGAAAACGAAATCGACTCCGGAGCTGATCATGCGGACGAACAATCTCAAAGGCACCATGCTGCACATTGGCGATCGCCTTCTGATTTCGCGTCCGGATTTTTCGCTCTTCATCCAGCGCAAGGCGCAGACCGTCGTGCTGCTGGACAAGGGAAACTTCTTCAAGCGTTACCACCTTCGGAGCGTCAAACTCCCACCGCGACAGCTTGCCCGTATTACCAGCCGAGTCGCAGAAACCCTGGCCTGGCGCGACGGCAAGCGGGTCGGATTCGGCACAAAAGAGTATATTGGAAGCACCCGCTGGATTCGCCTCGCCACGCCCGGATATGTTCTTTACGCCGAGCCCTCGTCCGGTACGCCGCAGCCCGGCGGAGTTCCGCCGCCGCCTTCGGGACTGGCGATGGCGCCGGCCGATGTCGAAGAGCTGAGTGGCCTTGTCAACAGCAAGACCGCTGTCACCATTACCGATTAGGAAGTTGGTTAAGATGGTTCCATCGTTAACTCGCAACAGGGTCGGCAGATAACGAAGTAACTTTTCTCAAACGATCCCACTCTTCGCCTCATGGACGTTCAGCCGCTCGATTTTGAGAAGCCGATCCTGGAGCTGCAGCGCCGTTTGCAGGATCTGAAGAACCACTCGGACGAACACGAAATTGATTTCGAGACCGAAGTGGAATCGATGGAAACGAAAATTCGCGAAACCCGTCGCGATATTTACGACCACCTGTCAGCATGGCAGCGCGTGCAAATCGCCCGGCATGTCCAGCGGCCGTTCGCGCTCGATTACATCGGGCGCTGCTTCACGGAATGGGTGGAACTCCACGGCGACCGCGTCTTTGGCGACGACAAGGCGATGCCGTGCGGCCTCGCGACGATCGGGTCCCGGCGCTGTGTGGTCATCAGCCAGCAGAAGGGGCGCGATACGAAAGAAAATGTGCTGCGGAATTTCGGTTGCGCCTACCCGGAAGGTTATCGGAAAGCGCTTCGCCTCATGCGCCTGGCTGAGAAGTTCACCCTGCCGGTGGTCTGCCTGATCGACACCCCCGGAGCCTACCCTGGAATTGGTTCCGAGGAACGCCACATCGCAGAAGCCATCGCGGTGAACTTGCGCGAGATGATGAACTTGCGCGTGCCCATCATCGCCGTGGTCATCGGTGAAGGTGGGTCCGGCGGAGCTCTCGGGATCGGCGTGGCCGACCGCGTCCTGATTCTGGAGAACGCGTATTATTCCGTTATTAGCCCGGAAGCCTGCTCGGCGATTCTGTGGAAGGATCGACGCCATGCTCCGGAAGCCGCGGAAGCGCTTAAGCTGACGGCCGACGATTTGATGCGGCTCGGGGTTGTGGACGAAGTGGTTTCAGAACCCGAAGGCGGGGCTCATCGCGATCACGACCTCGCGGCGGCCCATCTCGGCAGCGCTTTGCGGCGCAACCTGGAACGAATCAGTGCGCTCACGATGGAGGAGCTGCTGAAGCGGCGCTATGAAAAGTTCCGGAAGTTGGGCAACTTCGCCGAAGGTGCCGAAGCCTCCATGTAGTGTGTAGCAACCCAGAACCGCTTTTCTCGGGGACGCTGCGCGATGGCAGATGATGAGCCCGGACGGCATGCTGCCGTTAACTGCTCGCAAATAGTTCACGCAGCTCCGGGCGAACGCGCTTCGGCCGGCCCGTCTCCGGATTGATGGGGCACCAGAGCGTGCGGGCACGCGCGAGAAGCTTTCGATCCGCTTCACGAATGATTTCGGTGTGCCGTTCGAAGGAGAGTCTTTCGATCGTTCCGACCCACGTGCGGACAATCAACTCATCGGCGAGCAACCCGGCTGCGTGATAATCGATTTCGTGCCGCAACACGACCCAGCCAACGCTGGCCTGGTCTTCGACCGGCGCGAGCACCTTCCAGTGGGCTGTCGCCACGTCCTGCGCCCAACGCAAATAGACGACGTTGTTGACGTGGCCCTGCTCGTCGAGGTGCGCGGCGTCGACTTGAACTCGGATTTCGAATCTGGCAGGAGAGGAAAGCTGCGGCACAGTGGAGAAGGAATACGCTATTTGCGCAGGCAGCTGCGAGGCCTGTTCGAGGTGCGTCAGCGCAAGCGCGCGAAGAGCGACGAGACGTAAAACAGGAATGTTCCGGCGGTGAAAAGCGCCAGGAGCTTGTGATACCACTCGTTAGCCGTGGCGATCGCGACGGAGGCGGTCACGAGGAAAACGGCGTGAAAGATGAGATTGGCCCGATCCGGCAATGCATGGTCGAGCACGAGATCACGGCAGATGCTCACCAGCACGGCGACGACGAACAGGCTGAAGACTCGCTTCCGTTGTTGAAAATAATGCGCCCGCAGGGCGACAACTTTCTCTTCTCCAAAATCGGGGTAAACGAGTCCGGCGATCAGGTAGAGCAAGACCGCCTGCGTGAGAAGCACGGCAAACTGGTTGAACTCCCAGTCATGCCGGTCGCGCATGTCGAACAGCGCCCACCAGGTC
>JACDBM010000115.1 GCA_013694945.1 Chthoniobacterales bacterium | reverse complement strand
AGAACATCTCCTCGTTAGACCAGAAAGATCAGCTCGCGTTTTACGCGAACGCCTATAACGCGTGGATCCTGCACGAGGCGCTGGCAAAGTATCCGACCAGGAGTGTGAAAGACACGTTCTTCACCTTTTTTACGAACAAGCGTATCAAGGTCGCGGGCCAGCAGACGAGCTTCAATGCGCTGGAGAAAGAGACGATCCGCGCGAAGTTTCGCGATCCACGGATTCACTTTGCGCTCAACTGCGCGAGCAGCAGTTGTCCGCCTCTGCAACCGGAAGCATTCAGCGGCGAGAAGTTGGACGGGCAATTTGAAAAGCTCGCGAAAGGCTTTGTAAATTCTGATCGGGGTGTCCGTTATTCAGCCGAGAACAAGACCGCAAAACTCTCGAAGATTTTCGATTGGTACAAAGAGGACTTCGAAGACGGCGGTCCAGTTCAGTTTATCAACAAGCGGCGCGCGACGCCATTGCCGGCCGACGTGAAAATCTCGTATCAGGATTACGATTGGTCGCTGAACGAAGCGAAATGATCCAGAATTAGCCGATGGTTTCCTTAGCTCACGACGGACCTGTTCAAAAACAGTCCCGCTGGCAGAAACGCTGGCAGGCTTTTCGTTATCCCATCGTGGAGGAAAAGGCGCGAGTGCTGAAGGAGCGGTGGGAGTCGTTGCCGCCGGAGCTGCAGACCAACAACCAGATTTCGGGCCGGCACCTTACGCACTGTGGATTCACGCTCGGCGCCAGTTATTGCTCTTTTCATTGCACACACTGCTATCTGCCAAAAAACGCGAACGCGATTCCGATCCCATCGCTCGAGCAGGTGAAGGAACAGATCGACGCTAACCGGCGGTTCCAGGGACCCGGCGGCGGCCTGCAAATCACGGGAGGCGACGTGGCCGATGCCTATTGGAAATCCGGTCGCGCGGACGAGTTGGTCGAGATCATTCGTTATGCTTATTCCGTCGGGTCGATTCCGATGTTGATGACGCATGGGCAGACGCTGATTGAGCAGCCGCGATTTCTGGAGCGACTCGTCGTGGAAGGTGGACTCCGCCAAATCTCGGTGCACGTCGATTTGACGCAGGCAGGCCGCCACGGCTACCCGATCGGCCGCATCAAATGCGAGGCGGACCTGCATGCGGTGCGTCAGGCATTCACCGATCTTGCGCTACGCATCCGCGAGAAGACCGGTTTTATTCTGGAATACGCGCTCAGTTTCACCGTCACCCGGCGCAACATCGATGACGTGCCGGAAGTCATCCGTTGGTATCTCGCGGACCCGCAACGGAGCTACATCTGGCGGATGCTAAGTTTCCAGCCGGAAGCGGATACAGGCCGAACGATCTTCTCGCAGCGACCGATCACCTCGGCGGATGTGTGGGAGAAAATCTGCGAGGGCGTGGGACTGCGCTTGCGCCGCGACGTTTCCATCTTCGGACATCCCGATTGCAATAGCTGGGCCTCACTGCTGATTGCGCGACCGTCCGGAAAATATTTCCCGCTCTTGCCGGATGATCCGAAGTTCGATGCCCTGCTTGGCGAAGTGCTGGCCAAGATCGGGGGCCTCTCGCTTGTGAACGACGACGCCGGCACGCCGGCCTATCGGCTGGCGGGTGTTCTCTTCCAGCATCCGATCCTCGCCGCGCGGTTAATCTCGCAGATGTTGCGATATGTCACCTCGCGCAAGGCGCCGCGCGAGATCTTGCAGTCACTTCTCCGTGGTCAAGTGCATACCCTCGGGGTCGGCATGCACAATTTCATGGACGCAAAGCAGGTCGCGCAAGCCGCTGTCGATCCTGTGATCAAGGCGCGGCTGGACTCCTGTGTCTTCAAAGGTGCGGTGAAACGGAACGGTCACTGGGAAGCTGTCCCCATGTGCTCGATGAATCAGCAGACCTGGGCAGAAGTCTACGACACTCGGTTGCAGGATCCGGAACTGCTCAAACAGCCGCAAGTCTACGCGCCCGCCCAAGCCGAGCCGGCACTGCCGATAACCTAGAGTTACTGTCCGTTAAATCGCAGCCGGAAGCAGGAACTCCGCGCTTGGTGGATGGTAGATCAACTTTACTCAGGGGTCCTTCCCGGTGGAATGACCTTAACGAGAAACCTACAATGCGCTTCGCTGCAGGAGCCGTTGATGCGTTTCTCAATGGCGCGCAAAGCCCGGTCTCTCGAACTGGACATGCCACTCACCTTGTTATTCTCGGCAAGCAACCTCCCGCTCCAACAGAGGGCTAGTGTAATCGCCGCGCTTGACGAAGCTGTGGGTTCGCGTTTCTCTCCGACCGCGTGGGCTCCCTCGGCTCTCTGTGTTGGTCTCTATGGCTGGGACGGTGTTGCTGATTGTGCTGATGCGCCGGTACGGCGGGTCGCACTGGTAAGCGCGAATACAGCTAACTGACGAGGGCACGCAGCTTCGCGTCACCTCGGGCAGGATTGAAATCGTTATTTGACGGCCAATGCTGCAACTCCGCGCGTTTCACCCGAGATGAAACCCAACAATAAACTACGTTTGCTCGCGGTCTTATGCGCTGCGCTTGCCTTCTCACCCATGGCAGTACAAGCCCAGACTACCCCGGCAACGACCACCACCACTAGAGACGATCGCGTTGTCCGCGACGATAAACCTGACTACGGCTGGATCGGCCTGCTTGGCTTACTCGGCCTCGGCGGCCTGATGCGCAAGAAAGAAGACCACCGTCACGACACCACCACCGGACGGACGGACGTCCGGCGCTGACCTGCCCCGCCGGAGGGCGTAAACCTCTCCGACATTCTTGAACGGCGTCGCACCTCCCTTCTTGATCTCGAAGGTGCCGCTCGCTTGGACTTGTAGATCAGCTGCGGTCCTGCTGTGCCGTTCCCAGGGCCCCGCTTTTTAAGAGCCTGCACCATCTAAGAGCCCGCACCATCGCAAGCAAGGGGAGAAACTCCGTTAAAATGGGAGAAAGTCCATCCAAGTCGTTAGGTGTGTGAAGCTCACCGCGAGCAAGCGTGTCGTCTACCCTGGGTGTTTGTGATCGCGTCTTTGGTTTCATGGCTCCTCCCGACTATCCGCCGCTGATCTCCCGTCTCGTTACGCCTATGCGCGTTGCGATCCCACGACGCGCGGATCTACCTTGATGAGCTTCGCATTCATAGCGCTTCTAGGCGCCGTATCAGTGACGCTCGCATGCACTGTCTGCGACAGCGATGTCAGTGTTGCCGTACGCTCGGGTATTTTCAATCCCTCTTTCCTGCCTACGATTTTCGAAGTCATCGCTCCATTTCCGGTGCTCGGCCTCGTTCTTTACGCACTCAGCCGTTGCCTGCCTGACTGATAACTTATATGGACGAGCGCATCGTTACCAAGCCGCTTACACGCGCTGGAATCCTTCTTGGAGTCGGTCTTGGCGGGTTCGTGGACGGCATCCTCCTCCACCAAATCCTCCAGACCCACAACATGCTTTCCGCGCGTCTCCCGAAAACCACCATCCCGAATGTGGAGATCAACATGTTCTGGGACGGCATGTTTCATTCGTTTACGTGGATTACGACTGCGATTGGGCTCGTTCTCCTTTT
>JACDBM010000112.1 GCA_013694945.1 Chthoniobacterales bacterium | reverse complement strand
CGCAAGGTCACCGCGAACTACAAGGGATACGAATTGGAAGAGCTGCACCGCAGCATCGTGGTTAACGAAACGATCCCGCGCGAAGTCTTCCATTTCGCGCCCGAAAATGAGTCCAGCAAATCGCGCTCCAAAGGCAACGCGCCGGCTTCGCCGGGAAGCAGGGCCGCGGCGTCGCCAAAGAAGTAGCGGCAGGATCGACGCGCCCGCTATCTGTTCTTCGACAGGAGCAGAGCTCGACCGTTCATGAGCTCGCGCGTGCTCCCGTTGTTCTCATTTTGCCATGACGCAGGATGTCGCCGCAGGATAAGCGATCACGGATGCAAATCATGCCTGACAAGAAGCAACTCTCGATATTGATCGTGCTCGCGGCCTTGTTCGCACTCGCCAGTTGCGACCGCGGGCAGAAGCAAATCATCGGGAAATGGAAACTAAATGGCAGCTCTGGCGAAGTCGTCTGGGAATTCTTCCATAACGGCAGCCTTTCCGCCGCCGGCCGCCCCGGGCGCTACAGTTTCGGCGCTGGCAAACGCATCAAGGTCCAGACGCCGACCGCCACGTTCGTGAACCAGGTCAAGCTGGAAGGCGATCGCATGATCTGGCACGCGCCGGATGGCTCCAAACAGGAATTCACTCGAGTGAAATAGGTGCGTCTCGAGCGAGATGCGTTTTCATTCATGTTGCAGGTCGAAACGGTCTCGAAACGGTTCCGCGCCGGTAACTACGGTGTGCGTGACGTTTCGCTCCAATTGCAGTCGGGCCTAATCGGTTTGTTAGGTCCAAAACGGCGCGGGCAAGACCACGCTCATGCAGATGCTCGCAACCGTCTCGCGGCCGACCACGGGGCGGATTATGTTTCAAGGCACGGACATCGCGGCGCGGCCAAACGAGTTGCGACGCCAGCTTGGTTACCTCCCGCAGGACTTCGGAGTCTACGACAACTTGACCGCGCTCGAGTTCCTCACCTACTTCGGCGCGCTTAAAGGAGTGCACGGAAAGAAGCGCGTGGTGGAGATGCTGGAGACGGTAAATCTTCACAGCGTGGCCGATCGGACACTGGGCGGCTTCTCCGGCGGGATGAAGCAACGTCTTGGGATCGCGCAGGCGTTGATCAACGACCCTGCCTTGGTGATCGTCGACGAGCCAACCGCCGGTCTGGATCCAGAGGAGCGGGTGCGCTTCCGCAATGTTCTCTCGGAAATCGGATTCGGTAAGCTGGTGATTCTCTCCACACACATTGTCTCGGATATCGAATCCATCGCGACCGAGATTGCGGTGATGAAGGAAGGCGCACTGCTCACGATGGCCGCGCCCGAAATCCAGCTGCAAATCGCGGGCACGTTTGGGAGAGCGTCGTCTCCTCGGAGGAATTCGATCGGCTCCGCACCTCCCTGAAAATTTCGAGTGCGATCCGCAAACCAGACGGCGTCCACATCCGCTTTGTCGGACCAGCGTCGGCGATCGCGACAACTCCAGTCGAGCCGGAGCTGGAAGACGCGTTCCTTTACCTGGTGAACTTCGGGGCCGTGTCTCCACCCGGGACGGCATGAGCGGCTCCTTCCGCCGCATCGCGGCGATCATCCGGGCGGATTTCCTCCTGCGCTTCCGCCGGCCTTCCACGCTGATCGTCTTCCTCCTGCTCAGTGCGTTTGCGTATGTCTGGATTCCCGCGCCCTCCACTGGCCGCGCCTTGATCCAGATCAATGGCCAGCGCGCAATCTACAACTCCGGGGCGATCGGAATGGGAACGGCATCGCTCGGCATGATGTTCGTCGGGCTCTTCGGCTATTACGTGATCTCAAACGCAATTCGCCGCGACGTCACTTCGCGTTGCGGAGTGATCGCCGCCTCCACGCCAATGCGTTCCGGCGAATACCTGCTCGGCAAATTTCTAGGCAACCTCGCCTTCCTCGCCACCTTTCTCGCCGGCTTCATGCTCAGCTCGATGGCCATGCTCATCGTGCGCGGCGAAGCGCGGATCGAGCCGCTCGTTTTCGTGCAGCAATACCTTCTCCTCACGCCTGCCGCGATCATCTTTGTCTCGGCAGTCGCGGTCTTGTTTGAATCAATTCCGTTTCTCTCCGGGAAAATCGGCGACGTCTTCTACTTCTTCTTCTGGATGACTTTCATGGGCTTCGCTCTGGGCGACCAGGTTTCTGGCGG
>JACDBM010000103.1 GCA_013694945.1 Chthoniobacterales bacterium | reverse complement strand
TGACATTGCTGCTTTTTCCGCTGCGCTGGGATTTTGGTCTGATCGCGAACGCCGCAACGCAGCGCGAGATCAGTGTCGCGCGCTCGCCGCCGGCTTTAACATTTCCGTCAACGTGCAACAAACCCTCAACATTCTCCTTCGGACCGCAGGCAACGGCCAGAGCGGAACCGTGTAGCCACGCCGCTCTGTCGGCGTGAAACGTGGCGGCGAGATTATTGACACGACAGAGCGCCGTCCCCACAGCATCAGGTTCAACCCGAAACCTTGTGTCAACTCGCGAGTGCGGCGTCCGCGTCGGGAAAGATTTGGAAGACTTGGTCAAGCCGCGCAATTTCAAACACCGGCCGCACACTTTCCTGGAGACCGGCCAGCGCAAACTTCCCGCCATAGGCAACCACATGCTGCATCGCTTCGATCAACACCGCGAGACCGGAGCTGTCGATGTAGCTGACGTGCGAGAGATCTACCACGATCTGCTTCGGCTTTTCCTTTAGCATCGCGTTCAGAGACCCCGCGACCCGGGGCGAGACGTGCAGATCAATTTCGCCCTGGAGCGGAAGAACGTTGGGATGTTCGGTGGCAGGCATGGGTGTGAACGCTTTCGAGAAGATGTCACTCTCCGGGCGATCGTCAATTCCTTACCAATCGAGCCGGGCGATTACTTCATCGACTTGCGAAAGATCATCGAAAAGGAAATCAGGCGAATGGGCGGCGAGCTGTTCGCGCGTCCAGCTCCCGGTCGCAACCGCAATCGTTCGTGCCCCGAAAATTTTGCCGCAAGCGATATCGTGTCCCGTATCGCCGATTACATCGATGCGGGCCACTTCGAAGTCATGGCTGTGTTTCTCCAGGGCACGCGCGCGGGCAAATGCGCCCAGCTCATTGCGATCCTGATGGTCATCAGCGAAGGCCCCGAAGTCGAAGTATTCCCAGAGGCCATAACGCTGGAGCTTTAGCTTCGCGCCGCGCCGGAGATTTCCGGTCAGCAACGCCAGGACACGGTCCGCCTTCGGTTGCACATGATCGAGAATCTCCTTCACGCCGGGCATGACGTGCCCCATCAGCTGGGGGAGCAGTTCGGCGAGTTGCCGGAGGTAATCCTCCAGGAACTCTGCGACATGCTCTGCCGTCGGGTCGATCCCGTACTTGCGCAGGATGCTCGCCGCGATCCCGGAATCTGTCCGGCCAGCAATTTCGATATCGTGGAAATCGTCCCGCACCCGGAAGCGCTCTGCGACGACTCGTTTCAACGCCTTATCGCCGGCGCCTCCGGTCGTGATCAAGGTAGAGTCGATATCCCAGAGAAGGAGCCGCTTTGGCGTGCTGGCGTCGGTCTGCGATGTCATTTCGAAGGAAGCCAGGGAATTCTCACGGTTTCTGAAACGCCGCCGACAAGCTCGCGCGCGTCGGCAGGCGAAGCAGGGGAGATCACTGGCTTATGGGATTACCGTTGGCCGCATCTGCGCAAGCGCGAGCAGGCTGGCGAGAAGCGCGAGGATTGCAATAGCGGCGGCGGCGAAGAGCGCCGTCCGCACCGGATCCTTTTCGTTCCTGCGCTTAGGGAAGGGTGACGCATTTGCGAAGTCGGCCGGACGCGTGCTGACCTCCGCGGGGATAGCTATAGCTTCCGCCTCTGGCGGCACCGGCGAAGGCGCCGCCGTTTCCGCAGTCTCGTGCTCGAAAGAGCCTTCTACTTTCCCGAAAGTGATCCGATCGCCAGCGTGCAAGACTACGCTCGTGACCGCTTCGCCGTTCACCCGGGTTCCATTTGCCGAACCCAGGTCCTGCAAATGAAAACTTTCGCCCGCTTGATGAAGCTGCGCGTGGCGACTCGAAATCGAGGGATCGTCAATCTGGACCAGGTTGTCCGCCGCGCGGCCGATCGTGACAACCTTTCCCGTAATTTCGTGCACGACCTGGTTCGGGCTCCAGGGGGCTAAGACAAGCTTCCACATCCGGCGCCTCCTTTACCAGCGCGGAGCCGAATGGCAACCAAGCGGCGCGAAGCCCCGGAAGCTTACAAGGTTCCCTTTCGTGACGCGGGAATGGCCTACGCTGCTCGCGATTTCCTCGCGCCGCGCGTCGATTGACCTGCCTCTGGCGCGCCCGCATAGTGGCGCTCCCATGTCCATCGAGCTAACGCGCAACTTCTGCATCATCGCGCATATCGATCATGGAAAGACCACTTTGTCGGATCGTCTCCTTGAGCGAACGGGCACAATCCAGGACCGCGAACGGCAGGATCAGCTCCTCGATTCGATGGACCTCGAACGGGAGCGCGGCATCACGATCAAGGCGCATCCCGTGGCGATGCGTTACACGGCGAAGAACGGGAAGGAGTATCGGCTCAACCTTTCCGATACGCCGGGGCACGTCGATTTTGCCTATGAGGTTTCGCGTTCTCTGGCCGCTTGTGAGGGCGCGCTTCTGATCGTGGATGCGGCGCAAGGTGTGGAGGCGCAGACGGTGGCCAATGTGCACCTCGCGCACAAGCAAGGCCTTACGATCGTGCCGGTGATCAACAAGATCGATCTGCCGAACGCGGACATTCCCGCGGTGCATCGGCAGATCGAGGAGATCCTCCAGATTCCCGCGGAGGAAGCGATCGATTGCAGCGCGAAGATGGGCATCGGGATCGAGGACATCCTCGAAGCGGTGGTGCACCGGATTCCGCCACCGGCGGTGCCGAACGACGACACGCTGCGCGCTCTTGTCTTCGATTCCGTCTTCGATGTTTACCGCGGCGTGGTCGCTTACGTGCGCGTGATGTCCGGCAGCATGGTCGCCGACCAGGCAGTGCGGATGATGAACAACGACTCGCGTCACGAGATCAAGGAAGTGGGCGTCTTTACCCCGAAGATGTTTCCGCAGGCGAAACTGAACGCGGGCGATGTCGGCTATTTCATCGCGAACATCAAAACGACCGCCGACATCAAGATTGGCGACACGATCACCGACCAGCGGAACCCCGCGAAGGAGGCGCTCCCGGGCTTCCAGGAAATTCATCCGATGGTCTTCAGCGGGATTTACCCGATCAACACCGCCGACTTCGAGCATCTCAAGACCGCTATCGGCAAGCTGCGCCTGAACGACTCCGCGTTCATCTACCAATCGGAGAGTTCAGTCGCGCTCGGATTCGGATTTCGCTGCGGCTTTCTCGGCTTGCTCCACATGGAAATCATCCAGGAGCGGCTCCGGCGCGAGTACGACATGGACATCATCGCGACCTCTCCGAGCGTGGTTTATGAAATCCTGACCACACGCGGCGAAACACTCCTCGTCGATAACCCGGCCCATCTGCCGGATCCGAGCATCATCGACGAAATCCGCGAGCCCATCGTGAAAGCCTACGTGCTTTGCCCTAACGAGTGCATCGGCGACATCCTCCAGCTCATCATGGAGAAGCGCGGCACGATGGACCATACCGAGACGCTCGATACCCGCCGCGTCATGCTCCATTGCGAGCTGCCGCTGAATGAAATCCTGGTGGACTTCAATGACAAGATCAAAAGCATCACGCGCGGCTACGGCTCGATGGATTACGAGCATGCCGGTTATCGCGCGGCGAAGCTGGTGAAGCTTGACCTGCTCGTGAACGGCGAAGCGGTGGACGCTTTTTCAATGATCGTGCACCGCGAACGCGCGGAGGCGCGGGGCCGCCAGCTGGCGGCGAAGTTAAAGGAAGTAATTCCGAGCCAGCTCTATCAGGTGGCTATTCAGGCGGCGATCGGCGGGAAGATCATCGCGCGCGAGAGCGTCTCCGCATTGCGCAAAGACGTGACGGCGAAGTGCTACGGCGGCGATATTACGCGCAAGCGCAAGCTGCTGGAGAAGCAAAAGGAAGGAAAGAAACGGATGAAGAGCATCGGGAAAATCAATATTCCGCAGGAGGCGTTCATTCAGGTGTTGAAGACGCAGTAGGAGCCGCGAAACTCCTGTTACGAGGATATCGCTGCGACGAAGGCGACGGGAGTGTCGCCTCTCCGCGTTCCCGCTCCATTGACGTCGGGGAGTGGCGTGACTATCAGTTGCGCGGACCTAATGGACACCCTTCAGCATCGTTCAGTCCGGATTCTCTGCGCGCTTTTCGCGTCTTTGTGATCACGGGCGACATCGTGGCCGATGCGATCCATGACGCGAGTGGAGCGTGCGCGACCGAGTCGCAGGAGGGCGGACACGAATCCTGTCCGGCGTGCGGTTGCACGATTCACAATGGGTCCGCCATCGCACCGGACGCTGTAGCGGTTTCGCTTCACGGCATTGGGATCAGCGTCTCGATGCCTCTCACGGATGATCAGCCCGCTATCGGCGCTGCTCCCGCGATCGATCATCCCCCTCAGCTCTCGTAGCGCCTGACGCGCACCTTCGTGCCTTAATGGCGCGATCTCTGTCGTAGTTGGGCTTCTCTGCCGTCCATCCCACCCGGGGTGTTTCGTCTTCGTGCGGTGCTGCGCGGGCTGCGCAGCGGAATCACAGCTCACCCATCCACATCCTTTTGAAAACTACCCTTATCTTGATCATAGCCAGCGCAGCGATTTGCGCCGCCGGTCCTTCCAGCGAGATCGACGAGCCTGCGGGTGCCTTGACGCTCCGGCAGGCGCTCGCACTGACGCTGACGCGAAATCCTGAATTGGCCGCTGTCGGCTACGACATCCGCATTGCGGAGGCACGGATTCTCCAGGCGAAGCTGCTCCCGAATCCGGAACTCGATCTGGAGTCACAAGACATTGTCGGCAGCGGAGAATTCTCGAATGCCCGGCGGTCTGAGAACACGTTGCAGCTTGGCCAGCTCATCGAGCTGGGCGGGAAGCGTGGGGCTCGAGTTCGCGAGGCAGGCTTCGGCCGCGATCTGGCGGGCTTCGCTTACGAGACGAAGAAGCGCGAAGTTTTCTTTAAGACAGCGGAGCACTCCATCGACGTGCTCTCGGGGCAGCGCCGCGGCTCGGTGAACGAAGAGCTGGTCCAGCTCGCTGGCTCCTTTATTCCCGCAGTGGAAAAACGGGTCGAGGCGGACAAGGCCTCCGACCTAAAAAAGACGCGCTTCGATGTCGCGATTGGCTCCGCCCGGATCGACCTGGAGCAGGCAAAGCGCGACCTGCTAGCGGCCCGGCAGCGCCTCGCTGCGCAATGGGGATCGACCAAGCCGCGCTTTGGTTCAGCGGTCGGCGATCTGGACGCGACGCCCGCTGCCGGATCCTTCGATACGCTCGCGCGCAGATTGGAAGCCAACCCCCGCCTGGCGCGTTTCGGCACGGAGATCGCGCACCGCGAAGCATCACTCGCGCGGGAAAAAGCGGCGGCAATCCCCGATGTGACGCTGCGAGCCGGTGCCCGGCAACTCAATGAAAGCAAAGACGGCAGCGCGGTGATCGGATTTTCGTTGCCCCTGCCATTGTGGAACCGTAACCAGGGGAACATCCGTGCGGCGCGCGAACAAATCGATCGCGCCGGTGCGGAACAAGCAGCCGCCGCCGCTGCGTTGACGGCTGAATTAAGCGACGCCTATCAGAACCTCGCCCGCGCGCGAGCTGCGATCGTCATCCTGCGCGAAACCGTCTTGCCGGGTGCGGAGAGCACGTTAAAGGCGACGGGCGAAGGCTACGAAGCGGGACGGGTTCAGTTATCTCGAGATTCTCGATGCCAGGCGGACCATCGGCGCCGCGCGCATTCAGTATCTCCAAGCGGTGAGCGATTACCACAAAGCGCGTCACGCGGTTGAGGCGCTCACGGCTGACCCTAAGCCGCACAACCTACCCTAAGGAGCAGACCTTTATGAAACGCATCCAAGTCATCGTCGTCGCAATCGTGCTGGCGCTGGCGGGCCTTGTCGGCTGGCGCCTTTTGCAAACCAAGCCGAAAGGCGAAGAGCAGACCGAGCACGCTGAACACGCCGAGCATGAGCAACATGGAAAGGAAGGCC
>JACDBM010000099.1 GCA_013694945.1 Chthoniobacterales bacterium | reverse complement strand
TTTCCGTCGCGGTGTTGCCGACGAAGGAAGGCAACTGGCGCAGACCTTCCGCCGGGGTGTTAGCGCCCTGCTTCTGCAGGACAGCCGCAGTGTAGACGGTAACGGGGAGGGCAGATTCTGTTTCCGCTGTCGGAATGTAGGAGCCGGTCACGATGACTCGCTCGGTCGCAGCTTCACCACCGGTGGGTGGATTACCCACCGCGGCGCTGTCGGCGATCGCGGCATTTGCCGTGGAAGTATTCGAAGCCGCGCCAGCGGGGGTGGGCGCGGTCGCTCCCACTTGGGCGAAGGCACTCCCGGCGCAAAGGAAGGGAATTCCCACGCCCACCGCGAGAGCGGAGCGCAGAAATCCTCGGTTAGTAAGGACGTGTCTTATCATTAGTTTCTCCATTGGTTTGGTTAGGTTTGGCGGTGAGGAATAATGAACCGGAGCAAGCGTGACAAGTTTTTTTTTCATTTTTTTCAAAAAAGTTTGAACGGCTTGATCTCAGCAGATGTCTTCCCGGGTGTTCGGACGGCCAAAAACACCTTGCGGATGTCTCCGTCCTTCCGGGAGCGGCTTTAAGCAGCTGAAGTCGTACCAAATTGTGAGGTAAATTCTGCCTTTGCAAGACGCCGGCAGGGGCTCCCCGTCGATGGCGCGAGCTGAATGTTCTCCCGGTGCGGGGCCCAAAACAAACTGTTCCCCACGTGCGTTGGCATTTATGCGACAGAGATTTCGCATCTCGCATTTGGTCCGCAGCATTGCAGTCAGGCACCAAAGGGACTTTCCTTCATGTGATGTTCGCCGGGCTCATCGAAGAAATTGGCCGCATCCTTCAGATCCAGACCACAGATCGCGGCACACAGCTAGAAATCGGCGCACCCGGTGTCGCAAAGACGATGCGCGACGGTGAGAGCATTGCCGTAAACGGCTGCTGCCTCACGGTGACAGGGCATCGCGCCGAAGAGCTCACTTTCGACCTTCTGCAGGAAACGCTCGACCGAACGAATCTGCGGCTGTTACGACCCGACAGTTCTGTGAATCTGGAGCGTGCGCTGGCGGCGGACGGTCGGATCGGCGGACATTTCGTCCAGGGCCACGTCGATTGCACGGCGCGCGTTGTCAGCTTCGAAGAGAGCGGGGCCGATCATCGTCTTGAGATCGAATTGCCGGCAGACTTCGCGCATTACGTGGTCTGCAAAGGCTCCGTCGCGGTAAACGGCATCAGTCTGACCGTCGCGGAGGTGCTCCCGAAGAGCTTCGCGGTTTGGATCATTCCCCATACCAAACGGCACACGAATCTAGACGCGACGGCGACGGGCGACCTGCTCAACGTGGAATTCGATCTGCTCGCAAAATATGTCGAGCGCATGTTCAGGCGCGAAGTTCCGCAAGACTAGCGCTAACGAGTCGCGACGAGACGGCCTGCTCTCCAAATGAAATGACCCCGCCAGGCCCGGCCAAACTTCGCCCTGCAATGCCGCTGCTGGTGGTTGTCGTCACCTCCGCGGAGGACCTGGCGAGTGCCCTGCGAATGCGACGGCTGCCGGATTTTTTCGAATTGCGTCTCGACGCGCTCTGGGACGCTCTCCCGCTGGTGGAAATGGCGAAGGAGAAGTTGCGCGCACCTCTCATCGTGACCGCGCGGCACCCCGCGGAGGGCGGGCTGCATGACCTGTCATCAATGGAAAGACGCGACGTGCTGCTGCGCTTTTTGCCCGGGGCCGCGTTCGTGGATATTGAATTGCGTGGGACCGCCGAATTGAAGCCGGTCCTTGCGACAGCTGGGCGCCGCGGCATCAATCGAATTATCTCGTTCCATGATGCCGGCCGGACTCCTTCCGTTCGCGAGCTGGCAGAACTCGCGCATTTGGCAGCAGCGGTTAAAGCCGATGTCTTCAAGGTCGCGACTCGCACAGACAGAGAAGAGGATGTCGCTCGATTGCTGGAATTTCTTGAGCTGGAGTGCGGAAAGATACCCATCAGCGCGATGGGCCTCGGAAAACTCGGCCGAAGTGCGAGACGCCAGCTCGTGCAGCGTGGATCGGCCTTAAACTACGCTCCTCTTGGAAATGCTCGCATTGAGGGACAACTCTCCCTGCGCGAAATGCGGCTTGCTATCAG
>JACDBM010000047.1 GCA_013694945.1 Chthoniobacterales bacterium | reverse complement strand
GTTCCAAAGCGAAAGCGTAGTTCAGGACCGCCGTGTCGCCGGTCCCGAGGCTGACACCGCCAGCAGCCTGCGCCCAGGCTTGGCGAGGCAAGATTCCTGAGGCAACCGTGGCCAGCACCGTAGCGCCGGCAAATTTGACGAATGACCGTCGCCTCACGCCAAAGCGCGCTGTATCCCAATTCCATCTGATTCGCATCGTGACTAGTCCTAGGCCAATTCGCCGCTCGCGAGAAGGCTGGTTGTGAAAAAAGTGTCGCCGGTGACTTTTTTGTGCGGAAGCGTACAATTCATCCTCTAACGACGATTCTCCATTGTCGGAAAATCACTTTTATTCGCCCGCAAAGACGAGAGACAAAGAAGGGACTACAGTATTGAATGCCAACGAGAAGGAACACGCCGCCCCCTTTTCGTAATCGCATTCTGCGGCGGCTGCCGCGCGCGATGCTTCAACGCCTGCGGAGGGACCTGAAAGAGGTCGAGCTGGCACCGCGAGATTCGCTCTACGAACCGAACGTCCCGGGCAAGTACGTCTATTTCCCGGAAACTGGAGCGGCCGCGATCGTCACGGTATTACAGGATGGCACCGAAACCGAAGTTGCGACCGTTGGTTATGAAGGCATGGTCGGCCTCCCGGCTTTCTCCGGCGCAAAGACAGCGCCGCGCAGAGCGTTTTGGCAGCTACCGGGCAGGGCCTTGCGAATGAGGGCTGCGGTGCTGCGGCGGGAAACGCGCCACGGCGGTCCGCTCGCGAAAGCGCTTCATCTTTACGCCCACGGGCTTTTTACTCAGCTCGCCCAACTAGCGACCTGCAACCGGCTCCACTCGATCGAACAGCGCTGTTGTTGCTGGCTCTTGATGACGCACGATCGCATTGAGGGTGATGAGTTCGAACTCACGCACGAGTTCCTATCTGAGATGCTCGGCGCCCGGCGCGCCGGCATCACGGTCATCCTGGGGAATCTGCAGCGAGGCGGACTGATTCAGTACCGGCGCGGGCACGTCACCATCCGCAATCGCAAAGGATTGGAGCAGCGGGCGTGTGAATGTTACGGCGTCGTTCGACGCGACTTCGATCGACTTCTTGCAACTAAGATTCCGCCGGCGATGTTTCGCGGCGAGCACCCGGCGACCCGATAAAGAGCCGGCCCTCCTCCGGGAGAAAAGTGCGGCAACCCTAGGGTAAGCCGACGCTCCACAACGCGCGACAGTGCGCACAAACTAATTGCTCCGCAGCGTAGCGGAAGACAGCGCACTTCGTTGGCGGTCACGCCATGGAAGGGCTCTTCGTAATGAGAAGCATGCGGTCGAGATCCGCGGACGCTCTGCAACAACGGCGATAATTCATTACGTCGCGGGCACCACCGCAATCGTTCAGATAGAAGGGCGGACTTGCGAGCGATACGGTGTGCTGAGGGGAGTTCGATCGGCTTCTCGGAAGCTGACGCTCTTAGCCTGATCCTCAAAACCATGTCACGCCTTCAAGCATGCTTCCGCATCGGTACGTTGCGAGCAAAACGCGCAACGATTGCGCATGCCGGTTCGAATCACTCGCGTGCTGTAACTGCTGGCAGCGACATTATCGATCGGCTGTTTGAAGGCAGGGAGCCTCTCTCATCGTTCTGTCTTTACGCAAGCGGCGACGCGGTATACGGAAGAACCGCCGAATATTTTTACCTGACGATCCGAAATACCTTTCCGCTGACGGACTGCGCAGCCACGCATGAAGCGTAATCTCATCTCCGCTGACTTGCCTTGGACGGGCGAACGACTGGTCGCTGGTTGTGGACGGCAATTGATCTACGAACACGTGCATCGCTACGCGATCGCCACCAGGCTGGCGGTGGGCAAAAGGGCCGTGGACGTCGCTTGCGGTGAAGGGTATGGCGCGAATCTGCTTGCCCGCACTGCTTCTACGGTCGTCGGAATTGACCTTGATCAACCCACGATTGAGCACGCAAACAGAAAATATCGCCGCCAGAATCTCAAGTTCCTCGTGGGCTCGTGCGAGGAGCTTCCGTTGGAAAGCAGGAGTGTCGATCTGGTCGTAAGTTTTGAGACCATTGAGCACGTTCAGGAACAAGAGCAATTCCTGAATGAGATCAAACGAGTGCTAATCCCCGGCGGCCTCCTAATTATCTCCAGCCCGGATAAAGAAGAGTACAGCGGTGTCAACGGAGCTAAAAATCCTTTTCATCAATCGGAACTTTACCACCGGGATTTCGCAAAACTCCTCATGTCGAACTTCAAGGAATGCCTTATCGGCAAACAGCGTCCAGTCGTCGGTTCGTGGATCGCTCCTGACTTGCCATCTCCAAATGTTGGTTCCGGCACATTCCGTGGCGGCTTGGATTCAGTCGAGTTCACAGATGGCGTTTACAAGGGACTGTATTCGATCGCTGTTTGTTCAGACGCGCCTTTGCCTGCGATGCAGTTTGGCATTTTTGAAAATAAGGATGAAAGCGCTGGCATCTGGAATCTTTTCGAGACATACGACCGCCCTGAAGACATCTCCAACCTGATTGCCGAGCTCCGGAATGAGCGGGAGCAAAACGCCCAAGTCATTGCTCAACTCTCGCAGCAAGTGGTCCGCCTCGAAGAGGCCGCTGAAGAGCGCCAAGGAGCCCTTGAAAGTTTGCGGGCGCAATTCGAGGAGCGCGGAGAAGCCTTGGAAAGATTGCAGGTGCGATTCGAGGAGCGCTCGCTCCATCTCCAACGCTCGACCGAGGATCTAGCATTGGCACGCGAACGCTTCGCACAAACGCACGAGCAGCTTCAGGAAAAAAGTATCAGTCTGGCAGGCTACGAAGGGCATGCGAGGGAGCTGACACAACGGTTGTGCGACCAGCTTTCGACAACAAAAAAACTTTCGCGACTACTTGTCGCAATGGAAGAGGCGGCGGTGCGTCTTCGCTCTTCGCGGCGATGGCAATTCGCCAATCCCATGGCGGTTCTTCGCGCGAAGTTTTCTCGCGATAGCAGATCTGCAGGATACGGCCATCTGGAGAAAATCGTCTCTTCTTACGAGCGATGGCGCGCATCTTATCCGCAGAAGGACGACATCGATGATCAGATCCAGGCGTTGAAGCGATGGCCGTTGACCGTTCCGAAGCTTCCGGTCGTGAGACGAAGTGAGGGGCTCGTTGTTCCAGCGGAGCCAATTCGTTTCCCCGTTTTCGAGAAGGTAGAGGTCTCGGTCATAATACCTGTGTTCAACCAGTTCCACTTTACTCAAGCCTGCCTCGCTTCGTTGCAGCAACACCTTGATGAGCAAGCATTGGAAGTAATCATCGTCGACGACGGCTCTACAGATGAAACAGTCGAGTCACTCCCACTCATCGAAGGCGCTGTTTATCTACGCAGCCCTTCCAACGTGGGTTTCGTCGCATCGTGTAATTGGGGGGCGACTAAGGCGCGTGGGAAATACCTCGTTTTTTTAAACAACGACACGACGGTCACTGAAAGGTGGCTTTCGACGCTTCTCGATTCTTTCCAAGACGATTCGCGCGCGGGTCTCGTCGGATCGAAGTTAATTTTTCCGGATGGGCGGCTGCAAGAGGCAGGCGGCATCATTTGGAACGATGCTTCGGGATGGAATTACGGAAAATTTGATGATCCCGGCAAGCCGGAATACAACTTTCTGCGCGAGGTCGATTACTGTTCTGCCGCGTGTGTCATGATTCCGAAGGCGCTCTTCGAAAAAGTGGGCGGTTTCGAGCTGCAGTATGCCCCCGGATATTATGAAGACACCGATTTGTCATTCAAAGTGAGGCGGTGTGGTTACAAGCCCTTATACCAGCCGTTAAGCGAAGTTATTCATTTCGAGGGAGCGACCGGCGGCAACGATCTTTCGACCGGCGCAAAGCGTCATCAGGAAGTGAACCGCATGACATTCGCGGCCACTTGGGCAGCTGAATTGGCTGCCAAGCCAGCGCCTGGAGATCTGGCAGGTCATTTTCGCTCCAAGCCGGGACAGAAGCGCATTCTGGTTATCGATCACCACCTGCCGATGCCCGAGAAGGATTCCGGATCGCTCCGGATGTTTCAGATCCTAACAATCCTTCACACTCTCGGACACCGCGTCACATTTATCCCGGACGATCTCGCCGACACTCTGCCCTACTCCAGTGACCTCAGGGGACGCGGCATCAAAGTTGTCTGCCACCCGTACATTCAGAGTGTAGGTGACTATCTGCGCGAACATGGTGGCGAATACGATGTCGTTCTCCTCAGCCGGTGCGACTTTGCGCACAAACATATTGCCGGAGTTCGACTCCACGCGCCGAAGAGCTGGATCGTCTTCGACACAGTTGACCTGCATTTCCTGCGCGATAGCCGGGAAGCCAGATTAACGCAGGATCCGGTAGTCCAACTCAGGGCAAGAGAAAAAAAGGAGCGGGAATATGCACTCGTCGACCAAGCTGACGAGACGTGGGTCGTAAGCGACCTTGAGCAGAAGCTGCTGCAGAAACATCGGCCAGAAAAGAAGATTGAAGTCGTCACGAACATCGTCGAGGTGCCCGGTTCCGCGACGCCTTTCTCATTGCGCCGCAACTGGCTTTTCATCGGCAGCTTTCAGCACACGCCGAATGTCGACGCGGTTATTTATTTCGTGCAGGAGATCTACCCATTGCTGCACGATCGGCTTACCCGCGCAAAGTTTTACATCATCGGAGATAAGGCACCTCCGTCCGTCGTCGGATTAGCAAGCGAAAACGTGATCATCACGGGGTTGCAGCCCGACGTTCGAATGTACTTCGAGAGTGTCAGACTATCGATCGCGCCATTACGATGGGGTGCCGGAGTGAAGGGAAAAATCAACCAGAGTATGAGCTTCGGGGTGCCGGTCGTCGCGACGTCGATGGCCGTTGAAGGAATGGCTCTGAAAGACCGAGAAGACGTGATGATCGCGGATGACCCGGCAGCATTCGCCGGCGCCCTCGTGGAGGTTTACGAATCTGAACAGCTCTGGAACCGGCTTTCGCAAAACGCGATTGAAAAAACGAAAACATTTTATTCGGTGAATGCGGCGCGCGAGCGACTGAAACGCTTGTTCAGCAAGGAACATCTCGGTGTATTTGACGCCTCACTTCCCATGAGCGGAACCAAAGGCCGGTGATTCGCGCTCGGAGCCAAAATCCCACTGAAGCGTGATGGACCAAGGGTTAACGAATGGCGCTGCTATTGGCAAAATCGCTGCGGCTCCAAATCCGATACCGGCCGCCGCCCCCGGAACAACAATCATCTGGGAGACCACTGATCCTTTTGGAGGTGAGGTATACGTCCGCAGCCCGGAAGGTGGCGAGCAATTGGTTTGTCGAGGTCTGAACGGATCGGTAGACATCGATTGGGTGCAGTCGGGAGCAGCATATTTGTTCCGGCTATTTACGTCGTCCGAGCCCAGGCGAGTCTTGGATGAAATCATTGTCACTCGCGCCGAAGATCCTGGACACCCAGCTTTTGATCATCTCCTAGACGAAAATTTTCCGGTGAAAGAGAATGTGCACCAGCTAGCTCATCTGGTGGCGAAAATAATTCCGGCCTGCATCAATCATGCGGACTTTCGGTGGTTCTTTCGCCAGTGGGAAGGGCATGGCTTTCATGTCACCCCGGTGCATTTCTATCAACCAATCCCGGAAATACAAACGTTAGACGAGCAGATTTTTAAGCGGGCCAGTGAGCTTGTCGGAGTCGATATGAACGATTCTGTCCAGCTTGAGTTAATCCGAAATGTGTTCCCGCAATTCCGAAAAGAATATGACCAAATTCCATTAAAAAGCTGCGGCAGGACCGATCACTTTCATCTCGGAAACGAGTTGTTCGCCGGGATGGACGCCCTTGTAGCCTATTGCATCGTCCGGCACTATCAGCCGCAGCTTATTATTGAAGTGGGAAGCGGTTATTCTTCGCTAATTTTTACTCAGGCGATCGCGAGAAACGGCACGGGCTCATTGACCTGTATTGAGCCTTATCCACCCGATCTCCTCGTCGCCGGTCTTCCGCACCTAGGCTCGCTTGTTCGAAAAAAAGTAGAGGAAGTAGAGTTAGACTTATTTTCACAACTAACGGTCGGCGATATTCTGTTCATTGATAGTTCGCACACGGTGAAAATAGGTGGAGACGTCAACTACCTGTTTTTGGAGGTAATTCCTCGCTTGAATCCTGGTGTAATTGTTCACGTGCATGATATTTCGTTTCCCTTCGAGTATCGAAGCGAGTGGGTGAAGAACGAGCTGCGTTTTTGGACCGAGCAATATCTGCTCCAGGCTTTTCTCGCATTCAATTCGGACTTCGAAGTTTTGCTGTGCAACAGCTATCTCGTTTCCAGATACCTCGAGAATCTCAAAGCCACCTTTCCGCGATCTCCGTGGTGGGGTGGCGCAAGCTTCTGGATGCGAAGGAAAGCCGGAGCGGGAAAGGAACGTGCGAGAGGGTCGATGAAGAGTGCCGACGGGATTAAACGAACCTAACGAGTCGGATATGACAGGTTGTTTTGGCAAAAATCAGTCGGCGCAAAGACGGCTGGCGCACTCGAGATGAGCGTCCTTCGTGCTTCAGGCTCAATGCTGCTGTCGAGGCGCGGCAAGATCCTCGCCTGTGCAGTGGTCGTGGCTTATGCAAATTTTGGAGCCTGTCATCATCCGAAAGATCCCTCCTCGGCTGCCTCTGATGCCAGGCGAGATTATCCCTGGCTTGCCGCTTCCCCTAACCCCGTTCCAGCCGGCCTACCGGAGGAGGCTTTAGGCACTACGGTCATTACTTGGAATTCAGGGGGGGTCTCAACAGCGCAAGTTTGCGTAAAAGTAAACCGTTCTCCGGAAGTCCGGCTGACGGAAGGGGGGAGCGGTTCAATTGAAGTCCCATGGATTGGATTCGACTCTCTCTACGAGTTCCGTCTCTATTCCGGAGGGCGCCCATCTCGTCTTCTCTCCAAGGTCGAAGTGGTGCGGGACGAATGAGTATTGAGGGGGGTGCTGGCGAGAGCGAACGATGCGGCCCGTTTGTTACAGAGAAGCATTTAGTTCCGGACCCATATAAATCTTAACACGTTTTTTTGAATGTGATGGCGGAATGAGCAGAGCCTAATCATGCGAGAGGAACTCTACGCTGAGATCTTCGTCATGGAGAAAGAGCACTGGTGGTTTGCGGCAAGGCATCAGATTGTCCTCGATCTACTCCGGCGCTATTTGCCGCCACAAAACGGGGAGCGGCAAAAGGTCGCAGACTTGGGTTGTGGCTGCGGAATGATGCTACAGCGTCTGTCGCAGAACTACGATCCGATTGGTCTGGACGGCTCCCCTCACGCGATAGACTTTTCCTCTAACCGTAAAGTAGCGGCGAAACTAGGTTCCCTCCCGGAAGATGTCCCGCTCGAGCGAGGGGCTTACGATGCCGTCCTGTTACTCGACGTCCTGGAGCATCTAAAATGCGACCATGCTTCCGTCGAGGTCGCGGCCAGCCTACTAAAGAGAGGCGGGATCCTAATCTGCACGGTGCCTGCCCACATGTGGCTCTGGAGCGCGCGAGACGCGCACCACCATCACTTTCGGCGTTACTCCAGGGGCCAGTTTTCGGCGCTCTTCGCACAGCCTTCGCTCCATCTCGAATTGTTGAGCCATTTGAATGCTATTCTCTTCGCGCCGGCGGCCGCTTGGCGCCTCTTCGTAGGCGCCTTCGAACAAAATGGTGTTACTGACCTGAAGCTCCTGAACCCGAAACTCAACTCCGCTCTTCGGAAGATTTTTGCCTTCGAACGCAAGATGTTGGGCAAGGTGCCAATACCATTTGGCTTAAGTTTCATCGCCCTCGCTCGAAAACGGTGACTGTTGCAGCAGAGAATTTCGATTGTTGAAAATGCCATCGACTTTCACCGTAAAGATCGTTTTGGACCATCGGACCCGGTCGACGCAGCCATAATGAAGCGACCTGCTGCTAGTGTTGTCGCGGATTCAATGCCGGGGCCGGGCCAGGCGACGATTGAAGAACAAGTAGC
>JACDBM010000032.1 GCA_013694945.1 Chthoniobacterales bacterium | reverse complement strand
TGCTCGATGCGTCGCGCAACGCCGTACCCATGCAGCGGCCCCAGCACGTCCAGGGTCTTTAGGACCATCAGGGCCAGCGTTCCTTGCTGGACATCCTTTCTCTGTCTCATGCAGCTTCGTTTCGGGGGCTCATTTGGTTTACCAACAGGAGAATGCCACCAGCTCTATCGGGAAAGCAACAGATAATCTCGAGTTCTCGAGATCCTTACTTTAGTGCGAGTGGATAATACGCGTCTGGTCGCGCATCCATGCGGTTGCGAAGCAGCGGCATGATCGCCCCGACGAAAGCCCGCGACGTCTCCGGGCGCGCGGGAGGCGGCACGCCCGGAGGAAGTCTGGAGTCTTCGCGTTTGGCAGCGCGTTGCTTAGACTCGCGCGCCTTGGAGATGACCCGCTTCGGCATCGGCCATGCCTTCTCGGAAAGATTGCGGAATCGACGAATCATCATTCTCGACGACAAACTTCGCGACCTGCGCCCGTTCGTTGGCCGGTAGAGCTTTGAATTGCTCGATTAACTCCGTAGCGCTCACGCACTAAGCCTAGACAGACGGGTCGAGTGGATCAACGAGTAATGCAGGCAGTTTGCTGAAGCGACGGGAAGGGCTTTAGGTTCGCTCTCAGAAGAGCGAAGTTCTTGTCGGCGAGCCGTTGCCCGTGCTTGGAAAACTCACGATAGCATCTCCAAAACGATGCCTGCGTGGGACTTCACGGCATCGGCGTAAATCGCCCTGCGTCGATCTCGGTGTCGAACTTCTCTAAGACGGCGGCGTGCTTCCCTCCCGCGGAGAAATCCTCGTCCATTTGCTCGTCCCAGCCGAGCTTGTCGTGGCGGGCGATGTAGCCGGCCAACTTCGCTAGTTCGTCCGGCTTCAACCGCTTCACCGTTTCCTCGATCTCGGCCAGGCTCATTATGAAGATTAACCAGCGGAGCGCGATGACAACAAGCGCCAGCGGCGGAAGCGCTTGGGTCGGCTCTAAAATTTCGTTTCTTCTTCTCGATCGCTCTGGGGAAGCATGCACCATGAGCCACGAGCGCGTGAAGCTGACCCTAATTACACCCTGGTCCTATGGGAAGAGTGGCGCATTTCCATCAGGAGTGCGGTCGTTACTTCAGCCGCAACCACGCTCCGAAGAGGGTCACGGGCGCGAGAAAGAGAAGGAAAGAGAAATGAAACCAAATCGGCAAGAGCTGCCACGACTGCGTTTGGAAGAAGATGCCCATCGCCAGCAAGGTCACGCCGAGGATAACCGCAGGCCAGTAACCTGCCGCCGCAGAAACATGCGCGGTCACATATCCGGCCACGATCGAAAAGACGATGCTGCCGATCAGCATGAGCAACAGTGTGGACGGATTTTCGACCCGCGTAGTCGGTTCGGTCGGAAGCTGGCCGAGCATCTTCAAGATCATGTTGTAGCCCAGCCAAAGGACGGTCCAGGCGACTATGCCGGCGAGGACGGCGAGAATATTTTTTGTCATAAGGTGCGGCCGCTGAGTGAGGTTTCCTTCGGCGAATCATTTAAAGACCACCGTCGCGGCGGAAGTTTCGCGGTAGGTGCTGTCGCGCGCGGGCTGCCATGCACCGCCCTTTTCATATTCGGTCTGCACACGGAAAGTCCCGTCCGCCGCCATCTCGGTCGTGCCCCGCACCGCGGTCACGCCACCGGCATCGCCGGAGACGACTTCATTGGAAATTATCTTCCGGTCTTGGAACTTCATCGTGCCGGTCGTCATAAACCCGGCGGTTGTGAAATAGTAATAGATCACAGATTTCTCCTTTTCATTCCACATCACGATCGTCTCACCGCCATACCCGCCATCGTTGATCGAATGCAGGATGCGCACCGCTTTGCCGTTCAACGCGCGTTCCCAGCGCGCGATGTCCACGCGCGCCATGTCGGTCGCCGCCTTCGCGCCGTCCGACTTCCAAGTTTTGCCCAGCCACGGGCGGAGCGGCTCCAGGTTCGGATCAAGCATTCCCTGCTCCGCGCGCAGCAGTCCCGTCGGCAAGGCAAAAGCGGTTAGGAGGAAAAGGAAGCCGCGGGCTGATCTCATGCGCGCATCCTGTCAGCGCCCCGGCTTCCTGTATTGGAAAAAATTTACCTCGGCTCGTCCACCGGCACGAAATTCGGATGTTCCGGCCGCTCCTTCGCATACGCCGACGGATTTAGGCCTGAGAAACGCTGGAAATCGTGCACGAAATGCGCCTGATCGAAATACCCGCAACTGGATGCCACGTCCGCCCATTCCACTGTGCGTCGCGACGCGAGCTCTGAAAGCACCTGCTGGAATCGCTGGATGCGGCAGAACAATTTCGGAGTAAGTCCGACGTGCCGCCGGAATTCGTCGATAAAATGTTTGTGACTGATGCCGAGCTGAGCCACGACCTCACCGATCCTCCGTGTCTCGGCGTTGTGCAGGAAAAGATCGCGGGCCCAGAAGACGCGTTGCTGCGTTGGATCGAAAGAACGCTGCGAGAGCCGCTCAATCAGGAAATGCTCCAGCGCGCGGAATTTCATCTCCGGACCCGGCGCGGCCAGCAGCTGCTCGCGCAGTTCCGACGCCGAGGATCCCCAGATCGCATCGAGCTCAACAACCCGATCGCGCAAAGTGTCGGCCGGGAATCCCAGAATCGCGGAAACGCCCCCCGGCTTAAAATGCGCCCCAATCATCGAGGAGGCCGGCAAGGCATCGATCACGATGTATTGCGACTGCGCACCGGAAATCCAACTGCGCCGGAAGACCTGATCGAGCTGCGAGTTTTCGCGATCAAAAAGATGCCGCGCTTCATCGCGCAGATCGATAATCAACTCGAACGTGCCGTCGGGGAGCACATGTTCGCGTCGATGGAGCGGATAGAGGTCCTCGAAGAACCAAAACCAATCGACGAAGCGGGCGAGTGGTTCGGCCGGGATGTGCCGGCAAAAAATCATCCAGTAGCATTCAGCAGACTAGCGCCCATTGGCCAAGCCAAAACGCGCTGCGTTCTACTTCCTCCAGACGCGGACCGGAATGCTGATACCGCTTGCTCCAGTCGGACGCGAAGGCCGGCTGGGCGAGCTGCTGCGCCTGGTCTATCAAACCAAAGCCGATGGATGTGATGGCGTCTTTGATGCGATCC
>JACDBM010000031.1 GCA_013694945.1 Chthoniobacterales bacterium | reverse complement strand
CGAGAATGGCGCAGATATTCGAGGTGTAGATGATGAACTGATCCTGCGTGATGGCGAAGACCGCCGGAATGGAATCGACTGCGAAGACCAGGTCCATGATGTCGATCACAATCAGGACGAGCGCGAGCGGTGTCAGCATCCAGGCGCCATTCTGTTTCACGATGAATTTCTCGCCATGATATTCGGGGGTCACGCGCATCGAACGCCGGCACATGCGCAGGACGAAATTGCTCTCGAGATCGATCTCTTCGCCGTGGCTCACCAGCATTCGGATGCCCGTGATTAAGAGAAACGCGCCGAAAACGTAAAGAATCCAGTGGAACCGTTCCACCAGCGAGACACCGAGCCAAATCATCAGACCGCGCATAACGAGCGCCCCGATAATCCCCCACACGAGAACCCGATGCTGGTATTTTGGGCGAACCTGGAAGTAGGTGAAAATGAGGACGAAGACGAAAATATTGTCGACGCTGAGCGAGTATTCGATCAGGTACCCGGTGAAGAAATCGAGGGCGGCCGCGGGCCCTTTCAGGTGCCAGACGAGGAGGTTAAAGCTGAGAGAGAGAAGGACCCAGACGATGCTCCAGGTGGTGGCTTCTTTGATCGTGACCGCATGAGCTTTGCGATTGAATCCGACCAGATCGATCGCCAGGACCACGAACACGCCGACATGGAAGGCGATCCAAAACCAGACAGGCACGCGCCGTAGCGTTCCACGCCGGTCCACCCGTCGCAACGCAAAACCGTCACGCGGAGAGCCGAGTTTTCTCTGGCCAAGCGCAGCGTTCCCCGTAGCGTGCTCTGCGTCGGATGGATGCAGAATTGGAGAAACTCGTCGAGGCAGGGAAGCTAACGCCGAAAGCAGCGGATCAGCTCCAGAAACTTCAGCCCGGGACTTATTGCCTTCACAAGAGCTGGGGGTTTGGCCAAGTGGCGGAGTGGAGTCTTCTCCTTAACCAGATCATCATCGACTTCCAGGGCAGGAAGGCTCACCCGATGCAACTGGCCTATGCCGCGGAGAATTTAACTCCGATTCCGCCGGAGCATTTTCTGGCTCGGAAAGCGATAGACCTCAGTTCGATCAAGGACCAGTTGAAGAAAGATCCCGCTGCGGTGGTTCGCAACATCCTGGAGAGTCTCGGCGGTTCGGCCACGCTTTCGCAGATCAGCCATTTCATGATAGGCGATCTATTTACCGAAGCGGAATGGAAACGCTGGTGGAGTTCCACGACGACGGCGCTGAAGAAGGAAGGCTACTTCCACATCCCAACGAATAAGGCCGAGCCAATTCAGCTGCGGGTGGAGAAGGTTTCTCGCGCGGACGAGTTGATCGCGTTCTTTAACCAGGCACGGCAGCCCAAGGAGCAGGCGGCAGCACTTGACCAGATGGTTAAGTTGCACAGCGAGTTCAACGATCCAGGAGCACAGCTCCAGCCGGTGGTGAATGCGATCGAAGGAGCCGCAGCGCGTAATCAGCGTTTCAATCCGGCGCTGGCCTTTGAGTTAATCATGGCGCGGGATGATTTGCTCGAGCGCTGTCCTGAGCTGAAGAGCACGAACCCAGAGCTGACACTGGCGCGGGCGATCGCGGACGAGGAGGCTCGCTTGATTTTGATTCTGCCGAAGCTGCCTTCAGCCAAGGAGCGGCGGGTCCTCCAGGTCCTGCCGGCCGCGCTTGGCGCGCAATGGACCTTCCGCGCTTTGCAGTTGATGCAGTCCAACCATGCCCGGGCTGTTTCCCAAATTCCGCGTGTGTTTGTCGAGGCCGGTCAACAGGCTGAGCTGCGGGCTTTCATCTCGCGTGGGATTCGGGAGCACTCCGTCACGAGTGAGGTCCTGACCTGGCTCTGCAAGGAAAGGGAGGGCGAGTGGCGCGATCTCATCACGCCCGATTTGCTCGGTGCGATCCTTTCCGCGCTCGAACGCGATCAGCACAACGAGAACAGTCGCGGGAGTCGGCTGCGCGATCTCGTGCTCGATGATCGCGAATTGATTCCGGACATGTTCGAAGGGACGGAGACGAGCATCGCGCGTGATGCGATGCGACGTTTGATGCTCACCCCCGTCTTCGACGAGCTTACCAAGCGCTCCTTGCTGGCACGTATCATCAAACTCTTTCCCGAGCTCGAGAGCGTTATCACAGGCGAGCAGAAAGAAGAAAAGAGAGAGGCCCTTGTTGTTTCCTGGAGCAGTCTGGACAAGCGCAAAGCGGAGTTTGAAGAGCTAATCAACAAAAAAATCCCCGAGAACAGCAAAGAGATCGGCATTGCACGCTCCTACGGGGACTTGCGCGAGAACTTCGAGTTCAAGGCTGCAAAAGAAATGCAGGCTGTGCTCATGCGCAGAAAATCAGAGCTCGAAGCTGCACTTCATCGGGCGCGCGGAACGAGCTTCGAGAATCCGGATACGTCGCAGGTTTCGATCGGCACGGTCGTCACATTGCGCGGAACGGATTCCGCGGACGAGGAGACCTACACAATTCTGGGCGCCTGGGACAGCAACCCCGAGGAGGGGATCATCTCATATCAGACGGCGATTGGTCAGGCGCTGCTCGGTCGTGGCACTGGTGATGTTGTCACCCTCAATACGGACCAAGGTTCTCGCCGGTTCACAATTTCCTCGATTGAGCCCGCTCCTCCGGACGTTGTGCCGATCGAGACTGCGCCCGCAGACAACATAGCGCAACCTGTCACCGCGGATTGACTGCGCCCCATCGTCACTGCGCAACTGAATGAGCGACCCGATCTTTATCGCGAAAGCGAAAGCCCCGCTTTATCTCCTCCCGCAAATGGCGAACCGCCACGGCTTGATCGCCGGGGCGACAGGCACGGGTAAAACGGTCACGCTCCAGACGCTGGCGGAAAGTTTCAGCGCACGCGGGATTCCGGTCTTCCTGGCGGATGTGAAAGGCGATCTGGCGGGGATGAGCCAAATCGGTGGCACCAATCCGAAAATTACAGACCGAGCGGCCGAGCTCGGCATCACAGACTTCAAGGGCGAAGCCTCTCCCGTGGTTTTCTGGGATGTCTTCGGCGAGAGCGGTCACCCTGTGCGCGCGACCGTTTCGGAAATGGGTCCGCTCCTGCTTGGGCGTTTGCTCGATCTGAATGACA